>DUNL01000115.1 GCA_012839385.1 Clostridiaceae bacterium | reverse complement strand
TATTGCTATACTATAATCGATATGTAATTAAATTTTTTCCTATTTTTCATGTAAATTGAAATGCGAGTAATAATTTAAGTAATAATCTTTAATTTATATAATCAGCTCTCGCCGGGAGGCAGGGCAGGAGGTTTTCCTTCCCTGATAACAAGGGTTTTCCTTTGAGTTTTGTCAAGGGCTGCTGCCTAGGCACAAGCCTAGCGTACTGTCCCTTAACAAAGCTCCCGCTCCCTATACTGCTATTAAAGGCATATGTTGTACTTTTGCTAATTCTTCAAGCTATTGATTTGCTTTTGAAAGCTCTAAGTATTGAGTTTTGTAAAACTATCTTTTATCATACTCCATTTTTGTGCTCGTCAATTAAGATGTTCCCTGCTATTCTAATTAACAAATCTTCATATGGAGTTCAATTTTCTAAAGCATTTAAAACTAAATATATTAAAGGTTAAATAAAAAGACTGGGGTTTTAACCTCAGTCTTTTTAAGTATGTCTTTCTTAATATAATTTTGCTCCTGCAGGTATTCTATTATCCAGTATTATTAGGTTTAATTTTTCTTTTCCTTCTTCCTCATGAATAGCAGAAATAATCATTCCTGCGGAATCAATTCCCATCATCTTTTTGGGTGGAAGATTTGTAATTGCCACTAACGTCTTGCCTATCAAGTCTTCCGGTTTATAATAATCCTTTAAACCTGAGAGAATAATTCTTTCCCTACCTGAACCATCATCAAGAGTAAACTTTAATAAATTTTTACTTTTTGGTATGTGTTCACAATTTACAACCTTTACTGCCCTAAAATCAGACTTAGAAAAGGTTGCAAAGTCGACATCTTCTTCTGACAAATCTTCAACAACCACTTTAGAAAAGTCTATCTGTTCAGACTCAGTGGTAATTTGATCATGCGCTGTGCCTTCCACTTCTGCGGGACTTTGACCTGCGGGTGTTTGTCCGCTTAGGGGCTTCATGGTGGGGAATAAAAGGACATCCCTGATTGAGGGATTATCCGTTAGTAACATAACCAGTCTGTCAATACCGATACCCAGTCCTCCTGTGGGCGGCATACCATGTGACAGCGCTTCGACAAAGTCTTCATCTTTGAGATGGGCTTCATCATCGCCCGCGGAACGCTTTGCCATCTGGGCCTGGAAGCGTTCTTCTTGATCTATGGGGTCGTTCAGCTCCGAGTAAGCGTTGCCGAACTCACTACCATAGATAAACAGTTCAAAGCGCTCAGTTAGATTATCTTGACCGGGTTTTCTCTTGGTCAGAGGGGAAATCTCAATCGGGTAATCCAGAACAAAAGTGGGTTGAATAAGATTTGGTTCGGCAAAGGCCTCAAAACAAGCCTCCAGCACATCACCTATGCCCATGTGGTCTTCGATGCCCTCTACTCCCCTCTCCTTGGCTATCCGTTGTGCTTCTTTAGCGTCTTCGACGCTTGAAAAATCAATGCCGGAATGTTCGAGTACGGCTTCACTCATCGAGACCCTGGCGAAGGGTGGTGTCAGATCAAGCTCCGTTCCCTGGAAATTAATGACTGTCTGATTGTTGTTAACCGCTTTACAGGCGCGCACTACAAGGGCTTCGGTCAGATCCATCATGCCGTGATAATCCGTATACGCCTGGTAAGCCTCCATCATGGTGAACTCCGGATTATGACGAACGCTCATACCTTCATTACGGAAATTACGGCCTATCTCAAACACTCGCTCCAGACCGCCCACGATCAAGCGCTTCAGATAGAGCTCGGGCGAAATTCTCATATAGAGATCCAGGTCTAAGGCGTTGTGATGGGTAACAAAGGGTCTGGCCGCGGCGCCGCCCGGTATTAGGTTCAAGAGTGGGGTTTCTACCTCTAGGAAATTTCTGTCTTCCAGTTCGTTGCGGATCGCTCTGATAATCTGGCTACGCTTTTCAAAGGTGTCTCTGACTTCGGGATTTACAATCAAGTCAAGATAACGCTTGCGATAACGTATGTCCGTATCCTTGAGCCCATGGAATTTTTCCGGCAAGGGACGCAGGGATTTCGCCAGCAGGATGAATTTTTGATTACGGACGGATATTTCGCCACGCTTAGTGCGGAAGACAACGCCTTCGACTCCTACTATGTCTCCTAGATCAAAGTCCAGCCATTGAGTGTAGTTTTCTTCACCTAGGTCATTGATTCTGGTGAAAATCTGAATTTGGCCGGAACGATCTTGTAGATCGGCGAAACTGGCTTTGCCCATCCCTCTTTTACTCATAAGCCTGCCGGCAACTCGCACGGTCTGACCTTCCATTTTCTCAAAATCAGCGCTAATGTCCGCCGCATGGGCCGTGACATCATAGCTGGTCTCTAGGAAAGGATCCTCGCCCTTTAGTTGTAAGGTCTTAAGCTTATCAAGGCGGAACTGGATCTGATCACTTAGCTTTTCTTCACTGTCAATTGTGTTATCCGGGCTGTCATTACTCTTGTTTTCGTTTGTCATAGTCTACTCTTTCCCTCAATAAAGTGACCCTATCCTGCCGGATGGGTCACTTGTTCTGTGTTTAATATCATCCGGCTAATTCAAATATTAAGTCGGTTTGCTGATCTTCATTATTTTATATTTTAACATTCCAACCGGAGTTTTCACTGTAACTGTCTGGCCACGCTTCTTACCTAGGATAGCATTTCCAACCGGCGATTCACTGGAAATACGGTTATTAAAAATATCTTCTTCCTGGAAACTCACTACTACATACTCAAGATCTTCACCTGTTTCCAGGTCACGAATGGTTACCTGCCCCCCCAGGGTTACCTCATCCTGACTGATTTCTTCGTCACCGATAACTTTGGAGTTCTTGAGAATGCTCTCAATTTCCATGATCCGCATCTCGTTTTCAGCCTGAGCCGTCTTTGCTTCGTCATATTCCGAATTCTCGGATACATCACCCAGAGCTCTGGCCTCTTTGAGACGCTCGGCAATCTCAGCGGTAATTACTGTCTTTCTTTCTTCCAGCTCCTGCTGAAATTCTTTGATGCCCTGGTAAGTTAACCCATATGTTTTATCTGTCATCTAATTTCCTCCTAATATACCGGAAAAATTATAACATATATGCGCCAATATTGAAGCTCTCAATAAATTAAGCGGACAAAATTGTCCGCTTAACAACAAAAATACATTTCCCAACACAATTCGCTACATCTTATATTCATTTATAGCCCTGCTTAAGTCAGGCGCGTAGCTTCTGAGCTTAGCAGGACCTTAACTTGATTAATTTCAGTTACCCTGCTCAGGAAATATCGCCTTCGCCTAGTAGCCTGATTAGCTAACTGAAAGCTATTTTCTGTGATCGCTCTCCTTCTGAATGACGTCATGGGCACCACCCTCAACAATACTGGTGGCGGAAACTTTTACGATCCTGGCCTTTTCCTGTAGCTCCGGAATCGAAATGGCGCCACAGGAACACATCGTGGCCTTAATCTTAGCGGTAGTAAGGAGTAGGTTGTCTTTTAACTTGCCCGCGTAGGGCACATAGGAATCAACCCCTTCCTCAAAGTGCAGATGTCCTCCTTCAGCGCTACCATCGTCATAGCGTTGCCAATTACGCGCGCGGTTGGAACCCTCACCCCAGTACTCTTTAACATAGTTGCCCTTAACCATCAGTCTCCTGGTCGGACTTTCGTCAAAACGAGCGAAGTAGCGTCCCAGCATTAAAAAATCAGCGCCCATGGCCAGAGCCAGCACCATATGATAATCATAGACGATGCCGCCGTCGGAACAGATCGGGATATAGATTCCTGTTTCCTCAAAGTACTCATCTCTGGCTTTAGAGACTTCAATCACGGCGGAAGCCTGTCCACGACCGATACCCTTTTGCTCTCTGGTAATGCAGATAGAACCGCCGCCGATACCGACTTTAATAAATGAGGCGCCCGCATCGGCCAGAAAACGGAAGCCGTCAGCGTCAACAACATTGCCGGCGCCAACCATAACATCATCGCCACAATTCTCATGGACCCAGGCCAGAGTCTTACGTTGCCATTCGGTAAAGCCGTCAGAAGAGTCAATACATAATACATCCGCCCCCGCATCTATAAGAGCCGGCACTCTCTCCTGATAATCATGAGTATTTATACCCGCGCCACAGAGCAGGCTTTTATGTTTGTCCAGCATTTCATATGGATTTTCTTTATGTTGATCATAATCCTTACGGAAAACCAGCGATACCAGATTACCTTCTTTATCCACAATTGGTAATTGATTGAGCTTGTTATCCCAAATAATGTCGTTGGCCTCAGATAATGTAATGCCCTCTTGTCCAGTAATTAGTTCATCCATGGGCGTCATGAAATCTTTGACCTTCACATCAAGTGCCAATCTACTCACACGATAATCTCGCGAAGTCACGATACCCAGCAACTTGCCGTTCGGTGAGCCGTCATCAGTCACAGGAACTGTCGAATGTCCTGTCCTATCTTTAATGGCCAAGATGTCCTTCAACGTCTGATCGGGCCGGATATTACTGTCGCTGGAAACAAACCCCGCCTTATATTTCTTGACTCGCCGGATCATGTCAACCTGATCTTCAACAGTCTGTGAGCCGTAAATAAAAGCCAGCCCCCCCTCACGGGCCAGAGCGATAGCCATACCATCATCCGACACAGATTGCATAATTGCTGAAACCATGGGCAAATTGAGCCTATATCTAGGCTCTTCACCCCTGCGAAAACGCACTAACGGAGTTGAAAGATCAATCTTGTCCGGCTTGCAATCCTCTGTCGTCAAATTAGGAAGCAAGAGATACTCGCTAAAAGTGCGTGACAATTCAGGAATGATAGTAGCCATAACTTTCTCCTTTATTTCTTAAAAAATGATACGTAATTCCGGCAACTGCCTCTGTTCAACACTTTATCGAACGCGAAAACTTTAGTCCGGAGAGCTACAAATCCGCGCCTACTCCACATTCTTCGCTTTTCTTTTTTTCTGATAGGCCAAAGCGCAACGAATCAACTCGTCAAAGAGAGGATGAGGCCTATATGGTCTGGACTTGAACTCCGGATGGGAAATTATACCCATATAGCACGGATGTCCGGGTAATTCAAAAGCTTCTACCAGCAGTCCATCAGGTGAAGTACCGCTGAATAACATGCCTGAGGCTGATAGTTCCGCTTGAAAAGCTGGATTTAACTCACGCCTGTGATGATGCCGCTCCGAGGTTTCTAAACTCTTGTATATTGAAGCTAATCTACTCCCCTCCTGCAAACGCATCGGATAAGCTCCGATACGCATCGGTTGCTCTGAATAAGGAATAGCGGACAAGTTCTGTATCATCTCATCGGTCAGACCGGCATAATAAAAAATATCACTACAAGGCGCTTCACATTCGTCGGTATGAGCATCTCGGATACCAGTCACATTGCGCGCGTATTCCACCACCGCCATCTGCATACCCAGACCTAGACCCAGATAAGGAATATTATTGTCGCGCGCCGCGGCTGCCGCGGCTATCATTCCCTCCATACCCCTAGGACCAAAACCACCGGGAACCAGAATCGCGTCAGAATCTTTAAATCTGTCTGCCACCTCCGCCTTGGACAGACCTTCTAAATCTTCAGCGGAAATCCAATCAATAACCGGCATAACACCGTGAGCGATACTGGCATGATCTAAAGCTTCCGTCACAGAATAATATGCGTCATACAATTCTATATATTTGCCGACTAAGGAGATATTAAGCGGTCTTCTGGCTGCTCTGATGCGCTCGACCAGATCTTTCCAACCGGAGAGATCAGGCTCGACATATTGAGCGATGCCTAGATGATTACAAACTACACGAGCCAGGCCTTCCTGCTCCAACATTAAAGGTAGCTCATAAACAGAATCACAATCCAAATTCTGGATCACAGCCTCTTCCGTCACATTACAATACAGCGCCAACTTTTGCTTTAGCGCTTGATCAAATGGGATTTCAGTACGACAGACAAGTATGTCCGGCTGAATACCGAAAGAAAGAAGTTTCTGTACGCTATGTTGAGTCGGTTTAGTTTTTAGTTCGCAGCTTTTGGTTAAATAAGGTAGTAAAGTCACGTGAATGAACAAGACATTATCACGGCCGACTTGATAGCTGACCTGCCGAATGGCCTCAATAAAAGGTTGACCCTCCATATCACCTATGGTGCCACCAATTTCAGCAATAACTACATCGGGATCACCCTCGCGAGAAACTTGAAATACATGTTCTTTAATCTCATTAATAATATGAGGCACGACTTGTACGGTACCGCCATGATACCCTCCTGCTCGTTCTCTGGTAATAACGTCACGATAGACTTTGCCTGAGGTTATATCACTTTCTCGAGAAAGATTAACATCAGTGAAGCGCTCATAATGTCCAATATCCAGATCTGTCTCAGCGCCGTCCTCCGTAATAAAAATCTCACCGTGCTGGGTAGGATTCATGAGAGCGGGATCAACATTTATATAAGGATCAAATTTCTGAATTCTGACAGTAAGTCCACGGGCAATAAGCAGTCTGCCCAATGCCGCCGCCGTAATACCTTTACCTAAACCGGATACTACTCCACCTGTTACAAATATATATTTTGTTGACATTAAACACCCCTTTAAAGATCTTTTTCAAAAAACAGATTACCATATCTGCTGAAAAAACTCTGCATAGTCAAGTAATATATCAAGCTAGAATATATAGATCCCCAAATAAGCAAACACTAAATCCAAAATAATTATCCGCCAAGATCAATAAGCAGACCTTATCAACTAGGTCATACGTAGTATACTAAATATTATCCTTTTTAGGCTTACAATGCTTTAATTACTGCATTACGGATAAATTAGGGTACGACTTTTTGACTATATGTATGTGGAGGTTCTAAATAAATCATGTTTCCATATGATATTTATACAATTCTGAACTTCATTTTCATTTTGGCAATACCGGTTTT
>DUNL01000215.1 GCA_012839385.1 Clostridiaceae bacterium | reverse complement strand
TGATACACTCAGGATTGTTACAGATGCCGTCAAAACCGCTTGCAGGCTTGGCTTTGCGTATGACGCCGCCGTAGTTGATGATGATTTCGTCGTTGAAGTTCATTTTTTTATTCCTCCTGTTCTATCTTTCTTTCAAGCAGTTGCTCTGTTATGTCGCATATCTCTAGATATTCACACCAGGTGCAGTCCTCGTCGCATTCTTTCTCTTGCCTATGTAACTTTTCAAACTGCTTGAGTAGCTCTTTTTTGTTCATGCCGATTCACCCTTAAGCAATTTTTATACCCCGCTGTGCTAGTTCTTTTCTGGCGGCTGGATTGTTTTTGTGTGCATTTAGCCAATGCTTAATATTGTTTTTTGCGTGCTCGTCTATGTCTAGAACTTCCTCTACCGACGATACCCAATAATACTCACCTTCGTAACAGAATTCTTCTCCGGCTTCACAAATGCAGTGTGAGGCGAACTCCGCTATCTGGCCTTCCACTTTCTTTGTATATAAAACGACTCCCTCGTCCATACATATCCAGCACCATGGCACCTTCATTTTTTCAGCCTCCAATCTTCTCCCGACATCTGAATTGGTTTACACATTTCAGAAAGTCTTGAAAGTATTGGCTCCCCTTTATCACCGTATTTTTTGATTATTTCCTGCGAAGTGCTGTTAGTGGTTACAATCAGAAGTTTTTCATCTTCATATAACCGGTTAATAATCTGATATAAGAGTGTTTTAGTGTTTTCCGTCGCATACTCTTTGCCTAAATCGTCTATGATTACTAAGTCTGTTTTGGTTAGTGCATTTATGACTTCTAATTCTGTCATTTCTGCATCTTTGTCATAAGTGGATTTAATCATGGTGATAATATCTGTAACGTTACCGAATACAATAGTGTATAATCTGTTTATAAGGTTATTTGCTATAGCCGCCGCTAAATGGGTTTTCCCCGCCCCGGGATTACCCATTAGCAGTAGGCCCTTTTTTCTGTCCGAAAACTTCTTCACAAATTCCATGGCCTCTTTGTATGCTTGTTTTACTGCTGGCCCTGCGTTTTTTACATCGAAGTTTTCAAAGGTTCTTTTTTTAAACCTTTTACCGAGGCCGCTCTTTTCCAAAAGCTGGTTTATTTCTACCTGTCGCTTTTTCATCTGTGCCCTTTTGGCCTTTTGCTGGTTCATCTTTATGTTTTGTTTGATAAAAGCGTCAATATCACCACCCATATTTTGAATCGGTGGTATCTGGACTACCTCCGCCCTTTGTTTTGTCATCGTATTTCCCCTCCAAAACTTTTATCATGTTTCCATCGTTTTTAATCAACCAATCAAAACTGGCCTTCCATCCGTGGTCATTGTTTCCCTTGCAAAATTCGCTACCTTCTAGTTTCTTGAATGCCTCCTCAAACCTCGCTACATCATAATCAAACTGTTTCCATCTAGCTTGCAGGTGTCGTTTCCTAGCACTTCCTATTGCGATTACCTCTGGGTATGATTTACAAATAGAGTTAAAAAGGTCTTGAATTTTTTTATAAGGTGTCGGTGGTTCAATATATATATCTTTATCTCCTTCTTCTTCTTCTTCTATATCTTCTTCTAGTGCGTTTCGTAACGTTTCGTGTAACGTTACATCGTCTAATGCTTGTATCAACTGGTCTTTCATCATTTTTTCATACTCTTTAATGTGGTGGCTTTTTGCTAATTCTTTGAGCGTTTCAATATTTAGTTTCTTTAATTTCGCTCTGTTTCTGTGCCTTTTTACCCTCAATCTAGTCTGTTCCCTGATTCTTTCTAGACCCTCTATGTTTTGGTGTTTTTCCCAATTCGATATATAAATACAGCCATTGTCCAATTCAATCATTTTTAGCCTTCTAAATGTTTCAATTGCCAGCCTAACTGTGTTCAGCGGCATATCCATAACCGTTGCAAGCATTTCATCCGTATACGGCATATCCTCTGCCAAATATATATAACCACTATCGTTGCATTTTCCGGCCAACACAAGAAGGTATATCCATACAAGTAAGATGCTGTTCCCTTCTGGCATGCTCCGGATTAACCGGATTTTCTCATCTTCAAACATATTGACAGATAGCTTTATCCACTTTACATCTCCCATGTGCTCCCTCCTTGAGGAAAAAGACAGGCGGGTCGGGGGTTGGTAACCC
>DUNL01000037.1 GCA_012839385.1 Clostridiaceae bacterium | reverse complement strand
GTCTTCGGCAAAGCCCAGCTCAGCGCAAAGATTGCCCTCTACTTGACGCCTGAAGGCTCGCTCACATAATCCGTTTATACATGATCCTAGGCCTAAGGAATGAGCGGCGAGAGCGAGATTTTGTACAGCGATACCGGAATCGAGGACAGCATATTTCGAGTCTTGCGAATAGATAAAGATGACAAGAGGAGCGCCATAAAAAATGCTGTCAGCTCCTCGTTGCTTTAAGCGTTCGATAGAGTCTTGCCTTCCTTCTGACAACAAAACCTTCTGAGTTTGCTGATTGACTTTTTCGATCAACGCTTTGTTGGTTACGAATACAAAACGGTTTTCTTGCTTGTCAGTAGCGGTTGGCGCCGCCAAAGCGGCATTTTTCAGAGCGTTAAACTGATCATTATTAAGTGGTGTATCCTTAAAATTACGTGTACTGCTACGATCTAAAATCGAGATCAATGTTTCGTTCATGATTAAGCCTCCTGTCGTATTTTTAGGGTCTGTACTAAGATTCGATTATTATTCTACTATACTAAATCATAGAAATATATTTGCTGACAGCGACTCTCTTGTCTTCAGATTCTGAAAACAAGTTGCCAAAGAATATTTCCTATTGTTGTCTGATGTAGGTTTATTGTTAGCATTCTGTAATACTATTTAATGTTCTCTCAATAGACGACATGATACTATACATTGTAGTATGGTCTGAAGAAAACACAATATATAGTCCATAGAGGAGTATTATGTCACAGCAAAATGAGGATAATATTATCGGCCAAGCTGAAGAATCAGGAGTTGTGCCGGTGTTTGTAATTCCGGAAATAGATGTTCACAAAGAAGACGCGCTAGGTACATTGCGGCCGCTGGACGGACCGAAACTGATCATAAAACGTGACGGAAGTCCCATGCCCTTTGATGCCTATAAGATTAGAAATGCCATTGCTAAGGCCAATGCCATGATTCCGTCTGAGACTATGTCCGAGCAGGAACTGGACGAGGTAACGGTAATGGTAGTGCGATCACTACCGGCCGATGGTCAGCCAGGCGTTGAGCATATCCAGGACAGAGTCGAGGAAGCTCTGTTTCAGGCGGGAAGACTGCAAACCGCCAAGGCCTACATGATCTATCGGGCGGAACATACTAAAATTCGCGAGGCGCAAGACGACCTGATGAAGCTCTATCGTGAAGTAACTTTTGCCCGCTCTGAGGAAAAAGATTTACTAAGAGAAAATGCCAATATTGACGCGGACTCGGCTATGGGCACTATGCTTAAATATGGTTCGGAAGGCGCTAAAGCTTTCGTCGATCAGGAAATTTTGCCTACAGATATGGCTGTAGCCCACCGTGAAGGCGATATCCATATTCATGATAAAGATTTTTATATGTTGACGGAAACATGCTGTCAGATAGACATCACGAAACTGTTTGCGGACGGTTTCTCTACCGGTCACGGCTATCTGCGTCAACCGCAGTCCATCACCAGCTACTCCGCTCTAGCCTGTATCGCCATTCAGGCTAACCAAAACGAAATGCATGGCGGTCAGTCAATCCCGGCTTTTGATTACGCGATGGCGCCCGGAGTGAACAAGACCTGGAAGAAAACATGGCAGAGCATTCTTACTACTTTTTTTCTTTCTACTCAGCAGGATCAATCATACGAAGGCGCTCAGGAAATGAGCAACGATCTTCTGGACAGCTTTGCTTTACCTCTTGTTCTCGATAACGAACGGGAACTGAAATTACATCTGGCTTCCGAAATAGATAAAGTTCATATTGAGCAACTGGCAGAACAGGTAATAACCGTTACTAAACGCGAGACATATCAGGCGATGCAGGCGCTGGTCCATAATCTTAACACTATGAACTCACGCGCCGGAGCTCAAGTACCATTTAGCTCCATAAATTACGGAACTGATACTTCCGCGGGCGGTAGATTAGTAATCAGCGCGTTGTTGGACGCTACTATGGACGGTCTAGGCAATGGTGAAACACCAATATTCCCGGTGCAAATCTTTAAAGTAAAAGAGGGTGTCAATTATCAACCTACCGATCCAAACTATGATCTCTTCCAAAAGGCCATGCTGACTTCAGCGAAGAGATTGTTCCCTAATTTCTCTTTCCTTGATGCCCCCTTTAATAAACAATTTCTCAGAGAAAATGATC
This sequence comes from Clostridiaceae bacterium, assembly GCA_012839385.1. GTDB lineage: Bacteria > Bacillota > Clostridia > Saccharofermentanales > DTU023 > UBA1046. Next base: position 4,929 of record DUNL01000037.1, on the reverse strand, counting down.
CCAATAGCGAAGTCGCTTATATGGGTTGTCGTACACGAGTGATCGCTAATGTCTATGATCCTACGAGATCAGTTACTAACGGGCGCGGCAATCTGAGCTTTACTTCCATAAATCTACCGCGCTTAGGCATTGAAGCGCGAGGTAATCTGGAAGTTTTTTTCCGCCAGCTTGATAAAAAGATGGACTTGGTATTTCGTCAATTGCTACATCGATATCGTATTCAGGCCGCGCGCAGGGTTAGGAATTACCCCTTTTTAATGGGACAAGGCGTCTGGCTGGACTCTGAAAAATTAAATCCTGAAGATACCATTGATCAGGTACTGAGACATGGTACCTTATCGGTTGGCTTTATCGGCCTAGCTGAGACCTTGAAAGCGTTAACAGGTAAGCATCATGGAGAATCTGAGGCCAGTAGAAAGCTTGGCTTAGAGATAGTAAAGCATATGCGCCGGCGTTGTGACGAGAAAGCGAAATTAATGAATATGAATTTCACTTTACTGGCGACACCCGCCGAGGGTTTGTCGGGACGCTTTCTTAATCTTGACCGCAAACGTTACGGAGTCTTACCCGGTATCACCGATCATGACTTTTATACTAATTCATTCCATATACCGGTCTATTTCCCCATCTCAGCTCTGGACAAAATCAGGATTGAAGGTCCATATCATGAGCTAACTAATGCCGGACACATCAGTTATGTGGAGCTGGATGGAGATGCAGCGCAAAATCAGGAAGCCTTCGCCGCTATTATTAGGGCTATGAAAGAAAACAATGTTGGTTATGGTTCTGTCAATCATCCTGTTGACCGCGATCCGATCTGTGGTTACGTTGGAGTTATCAATGATATTTGCCCACGCTGTGGACGTAGAGAAAACGAGATCTTATCGCAGGAAAAATTGCAGGAGTTACAACGACAGTACCCAAATCTTCCGACCCTCAATTATCAAGCCCGAAGCTGGCAAGACATGAAGTTCCAGCGTATTCGCAGAATAACCGGTTATCTGGTAGGTTCTTTGGATCGATTCAACGATGCCAAACAAAAGGAAGTCGCTCTCAGGGTTCGCCATGGTATTGAGCAGATAAAATAATGAACATTTACCCAGAAGATCGTATCTTTAAAGAAAGCTATATTAGGATCGCGGGAGTTGTGCCGGAATCTTCAGTTGACGGACCGGGACTAAGATATGTAGTTTTTGTTCAGGGTTGCTGTCACTTGTGTGACGGCTGTCACAATCCGGAAACACACGACTTTTATGCGGGTAAAGTTACAGATCTCTGGACACATGTTTTGGAATTAAGATCTAATAAACTTCTCCGCGGCCTGACTTTATCGGGTGGCGAACCTTTTTTACAGCCCCGACCGCTGGCCCTTCTCGCTGCCGAGGCCAAGCGTCTGGGGCATGATGTTATCTGTTATAGCGGCTATACCTACGAGAAATTAAGACAAGCGTCCGATCTCGGGCAAAATGTCGGGGAATTACTCCGTGAAATAGATATTTTGATTGATGGACCCTATATTGCTAGTCTAAAAGATAGTTCGTTAAGTTTCCGCGGCAGCAGTAATCAACGTATACTGAAGATCAAAGATGGCTACATGACAGATTGCCTGGAGGAGTTAATATGACTAAATTCGCAGACAAGCAGAAGCTCAGAAAACCGCGAATCAAAGATAATTACAATATTGAAGACTTAATACATATTTTGTCTTTTCTGCGCTCACCTGAGGGCTGCCCATGGGACCGCGAGCAATCTCACGAAAGCATTAAACATAATCTTATTGAAGAAGCTTATGAAGTAATAGACGCAATCAATGCGAATAGCGCGGCTAATCTGCAAGAAGAGCTGGGCGATGTTCTGATGCAGGTAGTTTTCCATGCCCAAATAGCCGCGGAGAGGGGAGACTTTGACTTCAATGATGTAGTTAATTCGATCTCCAATAAGCTGATTTCCAGACATACACATGTTTTCGGGAACGATAGCGCTGATAACCCGGAAGAAGTATTACTAACTTGGGAACAAAATAAGAAAATTGAGAAAGGGCACAAAAGCCAAACAGAGGTTCTCAGAGATGTGCCTCGCGCGTTTCCCGCTCTGACTCGAGCTTTCAAAGTGCAAAAAAAGGCAGCTCAGGTTGGTTTTGATTGGCCGGACAGTAGTGGCTCAAAAGCTAAAATTCTAGAAGAACTAGGTGAGGTACAAGAGCAGGTTAATCTGACGCGGAATGGGTTAGAATCTAATGCTGAAACGGCGGAAAATTTCAGGAAAGATGTTGAGAGAGAAGCGGGAGATTTACTATTCGCGGTCGTAAATTATTTGCGTTCGCTGCAAATTGAGCCGGAAGTAGCTCTCAATTTGTGTACAGACAACTTTATTATCAGATTTTCAAAAATGGAAGAGATTGCGCAGGAAAAAGGCCGGGGATTGGAGTCAATGACTCTAGATGAACTGGATTCTTTGTGGGAAGAAGCTAAGAAGCGTTTGGGGCAATGAAGTAGAAAGGAGCGGACGCGGCAAATGAGACTAGACAAGTTTTTGAAAGTATCCCGAATTGTAAAACGTAGAACTGTCGCCAATGAAATGGCCACGGCAGGTAGGGTCAACGTTAATGGCAAAAGGGCTAAATCAGGTACGAAGATAGCGGTTGGTGACATTATAGAGATCGGTTTTGGCGAAAGGAAAACTAAAATTAAAGTAAAAGCTATCCGTCCTGCTGTAAAAAAAGAAGAAGCGGAATCTTTGTACGAGCTAATAGGGTAATAAACAGCTATCTTAGAGCGACATGATTATTACAATATAGTTACATTAGGATAAAAGCCTCAATATAAGGCTTTTTTTGTTCCCTTCAGCCCCAAAACCTTGGTTTAAGACTGGACAAACAATGTCAAAAGAGCTTACAATGTGACACATAGAAGCGCAAGTAATGATGTAATGTCAGCAGGAGGTAATGCGACTGTGCTTGATGGTCACTCAGCCGACAAGATGAAATCTAAAATGTCTAAGAACGCTTTGACGCGAATGGTTTTCACCGGGGTGTTGATCATTGTTCTCGCTGTTTGCATTACTATCTTTTTCGCGCAGGAACAGGAGACCAAGAGGCTAAAGCGTAAGCATGAAGAGTTACAGACGATAATAGCGGAACTTGAGGCTGAAAAGTATGAGCTGGAGCAGCTCTATAATATCGCCGGTACTCCTGAATATGTAGAGCGCATAGCTCGTGACAGTCTTGGCATGGTTGCTCCTGAAGATCTTATTATCCAAGAGCAAAATTAGATATCTTGACGACCGATAAAGGCCCTCATTAACGTAACTTCATCAGCGTATTCCAGGTCACTTCCCATGGGAATGCCGTGGGCGAGGCGGGTGGTCTTGATGTCGGTACCCTTGAGTAATTTCGCTATATATAGAGCGGTTGCTTCACCCTCGACAGTAGGGTTGGTTGCCAGTACTAATTCCTTTACCTCATCGGAATCTTGTAGTCTGATTAGGAGTTCTTTTAATTTAATCTGTTCAGGTCCAATATCCCGCATTGGCGAGATGGCTCCATGTAAGACATGATATAAGCCGTTGTATTCTTGGATTCTTTCAATTGAGGCAATGTCTCTTGGACTTTCAACGACACAAATAGTAGTGCGGTCACGCTGAGAAGAGGAGCATATCTCGCAAGGGTCTGTTTCGGTCAGATCACAACAGATAGGACAGAGATGAATCATCTCTCGGGCATTGTTGATGGCATCAGCTAATTCCTTGGCCAAGGAATCGTCTTGTCCAAGTATATGGTAGGCTAGGCGTTGTGAGCCTTTTCTACCGATTCCGGGCAATTTGCCCAAGGCCGAAATTAGCCGGTTTATCGCAGGCGAAAAATGTTGTGTCATTAATTAAAAACCCGGGAAGCCAAGTCCGCTACCACCAGTAACTTGTGACATCCTTGCCTCTATCTTACTGTCAAGATCCCTCATAGCCTCATTCACTGCGGCTATTACTAAATCTTGCAACATGTCTATATCATCCGGATCAACGACTTCAGGAGTCAGCTCCAGAGCAATTACCTGGTGATTGGCGTCAACGGTGACCTTAACAAATCCTCCTCCAACGGTGGCTGTTCCTGTCATACTTGCTGTTTCTTCTTGGGCTTTTTCTAACTCGCGTTGCATGCGTTGAGCCTGCTGCATAAGTTGATTCATATTACTTCCGCCGCCAAAGCCTCCTTTGCCGCGCGGCATTCCTCTTCTGGACATGATTATTCCTCTACTTTCAGGGGCACGTCAGTTTCCTGACAGACTTTCCGAACACGGTTAAGCCATTCAGGTTCCGCGGTTGCCCCGCTTTTTACTTCCTCGTCTTGAGCAAATCTGGCTATAACAGCTACAGATTGCTCCATCTCTTGAGACACCAGCGTGCTTAGTAATCTGATCGCGTCTGGCATGCTACAGCGTTCATATTGAGCTTGCATACTGCTGTCGAAGTTTAAATACCAATTAGAACTATCATAACTGACATGAGAAGATCGAGCCATGATCAATATATCTATATGACCAAGCTCAATTAACTGATCTAATACCTTTTGCCAATGAGATAGCAACTGGTTATGCTCTAATACATTGTCGGAGCTAATTGGTTCTGTAATAGCTGACTGATCAGAATCTTCTTCCTTCTCGTCGGCCTTAGTGTCCGGCTCTATGACTGCTTCGACGCCGGTCGTTTCTTCCTCAACGGTCTTAGCGTTCGGCTCTATTGCTGCTTCAACGCCGGTTGTTTCTTTCTCAACGGCCTTAGTGTCCGGCTCTATGACTGCTTCGACGCCGGTCGTTTCTTCCTCAATGGTCTTAGCGTCCGGCTCTATTGCTGCTTCGACGCCGGTTGTTTCTTCCTCAACGGCCTTAGTATCCGGTTCTATTACAGACTCGAAACGAAGCAGAAACAACCAGCGTC
>DUNL01000092.1 GCA_012839385.1 Clostridiaceae bacterium | reverse complement strand
GTACATCCGTTCTATTTCTCGTTAAGTTCTCCTCATATGTCCAACCTCAATTATCAGAACATTACAACTTTCAAAGATTCACAAAACACCTGCTAAAAGGCATAAGAAAAATAAATTATTTTGTTCAAAAGACTTGACGATAGCGTGATAACGTGATATCATATAGACAGTAAGAGATACAAGACAAACAGGGGGATACAAAAATGACACAAAAACAACTCCTTATAAGGTTTACGGGGGTAAAGGAATTGGAGCTACACGAGTTTTTGAGAAGGGAATCGTTTGAGACTGGGTTGCCAATGGCCGAGATAGTACGCAGAGGAATATACCTTTACAAAAACCAAAAGGAGGAAAAAGAAATGGCTGGTAAGATAGTATATTGGACTGATAAGAAAACAGGTGCTTGTGTCGAACTGGCCGGCACTAAGTGGGACGGGGATTTGAGCGACGAAGAGCTACTTAAAAAGGCTCGTGAGGTTGCCGAACAGGAAGGTATGGATCTATCGTATGGAGAGATCGTCATCGAAACAGAGGAGGCAAATTGACCCACTCCGGTGGGTCTTTTTTTGTTGCAGGTATTTTTACTAAGGGATGTTTTGCTTCTATTATGCCTTTTTCATAGCGGGATACGGTGGATTCACTCAGTTTTACTTTGTTGGCAAGTTCTTTTAGCGTTATGCCACTATCGTTTCTGGCTTCTTTTAACCTCCGTCCAAAGATTAGACGCGTGTCCATCGCAATCACCTCCCCCTTTTTACCTATATTATAGCACAACGCGCAAGTAAAGTATACATAAAACGCAAAAAACTTGCGGAAAACGCTTGACAAAAATTCAAGGAAATACTATAATAGGTTTGCAAGATGCAACGAAGGGAGGGAAAACCTTGCATAATGTGGGATTTTGGAAGGAGGGTAGGCTTATGCATGAAAAAGTTGGGTTAGCAGAATTCAAGGCGTTTTTACGATACAGAGGTGTTTCTCAGCGTGAGATGGCGGATGTGATCGGTGTATCATTGTCCACCTTTAACATGAAGATCAATGGTAATGACAAGGCTTCTGATTTTACAGTAAGCGAAATCATAGCTATGGGCGAATACTTAGACCTTACCGCAGATCAGCTTTTGCGATGTTTTTTTCCTCAATTTCTTGCATAATGCAAGTTTGCAGAGAGAATGTCAAGCATAGGGTGCAAGAGGGGGTGTCGAAATGCGTGTGTTTTTAGATGGAATTACAGTATTTTTGTTGGTCGCTGTGTTGGGAGCGTCGGTTTATACGATATTCATCAAGTTAACCGCTCCGGACATTGTTGTTGCAGGGGATATGCCCCGCCCTGTGGCGGTTGGAGTTAGACCTGGAGATACACTGTGGAGTATTGCGATTGAGTTTTACCCTAAGATAAACACAAGCGAGGCTGTTTACATGATACGACAGGCTAATCCGGGTGTTGAACCAGGTAACTTGCAAATTGGGCAAAGATTGATCCTACCGGAGGTGGAGTGATGGATAGAGTTATCATTACAAATCCATGCATAAATATGTTTGCTATGCAGGTTTGCGCTGTTAATGATGCAACAAATGAAGAAATTCTAAAGGTGTGTAACCTGAAAAACCCTGCTGGAACAACTCTAGGGTGGTGTAAGGTAATCCGAACTACAGAGGATTTAGCACGCGCAGAAGCACTACCTGTGCAAT
>DUNL01000004.1 GCA_012839385.1 Clostridiaceae bacterium | reverse complement strand
TTAATCATGTCCATTTCCTTCTGGCATTCTCGGTATGCATAATCAAGTCGTTTGCCAGCATGCCAAACCTTTTGGTCAATTAAATCCTTCGATGGAGTCAAATCAAAAGTTAAGTTTGAAACACTTGTGTTCACGCAGGCTCGCCACTTCCTGCGCCGCTCTCTAAAGAACCGCTGTATGTTACCATACAGGTCAGACTATCTCACCATCTCGTAAAAACAAGATGCCCTGCGCTTCCACCACCAGCCGCTTGTGGTGTACTAATAGTCGTTGAACCTTCCTCGGCATACAACGCCTTGGCTTGGCTTCTGATTGCCCCAAGTATAAGGGGGGTTCCCAGAAATTCACAGGGTTTGCTGGCACGCATCACTGCGTACAGGCGCTTTCTTCAAACGCGGGTTCCGCTCCACCTCGAGAATTTGAGTTAATAGCAAAAATAAAGTTCTGCATGTTTTGGTACACTTCTTCGTAAGTCAGGTTGTCTTCCTTAACAAACGGTGCCGTTAGGGTATCAAAAGAGCTAAAAGCAATCGCACCAGCCGTTTCGTTTTGAAACACCGTAACCAAGTTCGCAATCTGGTTAAGTAGGCTCATAAAATGTCTCGCGGGTGTCGAAGTAGGTATATTACTAACTCCACGAACGCCTTTCATAATCACATCAGTAAGAGAATATCCCATGCAATAATTTGTTAGACTATTTAAATCATGGATATGATAAAACCCTTCCCGATGTGCTCTAGCGACGTCTTCTGGGTAAACCCTTTCTAGCCAATAGTCCTCTGACAGTATGCCTGACATAAATTTATTAAGCGCCCCGTATGAATAGTGGGCGTTAGAATTCTCTGTTACTCGCCAATCTGCTTTCTCCAAATATCCGTCAATCTGGTCTAAATAGTTGTTTGTGCTCAACTTGCTTTACTCACCTCTGTTATTAATTTGGTTGGGGGGAACCCAAGGGGGCGGTTAAGCCCCCTGTTTGTTTGACCCCCTATTTGTAGCCTAATCCCTAAACTTTTTCAAAGTATACGATTATATCATTGTCGTACCATGTATCGTCCTTGCCCTTTCGTTTCTGTCTCTCTGTTATCATCATCAAACGGTCACCCTTGTTAAGCCCCAGCATAGATTCTGCGGTGTCGCCAAAAGCAGTGAAATTTGCATAATAAGCGCTTGTGCGTTCCTGACCACCCGATTCCCGCGAGGATGTGCATTTAAGTGTTCCGGTAACCATGGCTCTCCCATTAGCTGTGTACCTTAGATTTAATGGTGGTTCACTATCTTGCCAGGTGTGCAATGCGCCTCTAAATACACTAAGCCTAACATCGTCTTTGCTTGCCAAACGTTTTTGTAAATCATTCAATACTCCCTGTGACACTTTACTCTAGTCTCCCTTCCTCGGCCACATCTAGGCCGTACACTTTCTCAATGTATGATTCGAACTCCTCGATTCCGCCAAACTCTTTTTCGATGCTAATTAAGACCAAGACATTAATTAGATTGTTCAGCTCTTCTAAAGACACTTCTTTGTCTTTTGAATGTGCGTCAACCAGTTCGTGCAAACGCCGAGAGCTTAACGATTTACTTATGACTTTATCTCTCCTCTCTTTATTTTATATTCTAAGGGGGTAAGGGGGTTAGAATATATATCCCAAATTTCATACTCATCTGTGTCTGCAACGTCCCTCCCATCTGGTAACATCATAAATCTCACATCAGTAAAACCAGCAAGTTTTTCATATATCCGCCGGGCCCCTTTTTGTCCAGCTTCGTCAGTGTCGTACGCTAAATAGACCTCGCTAGTATTTTGTATCACCAAGTCTACTTGATTCGGTAGAATGTTTACCCCTAGTGTGGCGCAGACATTACATAAACCATGTTGGAATGCCTTCATGACATCGAAAGGGCCTTCGACTAGTACCATCCGCCCACTAGTCGCTACATATGGCTTAGCCTTGTCTAGACCAAACAAAACTGAACCAGCAGAGAAATTGAACATATGCTTCCACTTGCCTAGTTTCTTCATCTGGGCCTGGTCGTCTGTTATGAGTCTTCCACTTAACCCAACCAACTGTCCGCAGTCATCTCTTACAGGAATAACTATACGCCCCTGCATATCTCCGGACGATGCGTATCTCACGTCAAAGAGTTTTATTATTTCCGGGCTAAAGCCCCTGTTTAGCAAATACTGATGTGGCCGAGAGTCAAGGTGGTCTAGGGTGGATTCGTCAATGACGGCAACATCTGGCTCGTCCAGTAAGCGCTGCTTGCGCAACCACTTTCTTATCTTGACGTGGTCATGGTCTTTTTTGTCAAATTGACACTCTTCATCACTTAACCCGACCTGGCTCTTGAGTATGGCGAGCGCCGTAGAAAAAGATACACCTTTTACGAGCATGACTAGCAGAAATATGTCTCGGGGCAAACCTACGTCTTCGCCGCACCTACGACTAAAACATGTCCAAATTCCAGTTGATGTGTCGAATGAAAAGTTGTTCTTCCCACGCCCGCGATGTATGGGGCAAGCGCAGCGTATCATGTTGTGGCCAACCCTATAGTCAGTAACACCTAGCCACTCTAGCAAATATACGGGGTCCACTCTCTCTCTGATTTTTTCCTTTACAGTGTCTAGGTACACCCCTATTGCAGCTTCCTCTCGTCTATCATTGTTAGAAAAAGATTAACCCCGTTGAGACCTAAATCAACTACCTTTAATAGGTTTCGATAGTCCATTGATAGTTCGACCGTTTCCCCGCTTCCCTCGCCGCCCACCTTTTGAAAACATCTTGTGCATCCCTCATAAAACACCGTTCCACCTATATTGCTATCGTCAACTCGTATCTTTACCCAGCCCACACTGTGTTCGCAAAACATCTACACCCTCACCACTTCCCACATTCTCGCATTAGACTCGTGTGCTCGTAAGAATGCCCTGTACTCCCCTCCGTGTCTGCTCGCCCCCAGGCTTAGAACGGTATTACCACTGTCGATTCCACCATCTTCCAGTATCTGTTCGGGGGTTTTCTTCCAAAGATAAAAAAGATAGCTGGCATTGTGTAAAATCCTATCACTGGCCCCAATGGAAAACTCATCTGGCTCGTCGCCCTTGAGTGCCTCCCGATTAAGCTGGCACGCAGTTATCCCTGGAATACGTAGTTCTCCCGCGATGTCTTTAAGAGATGCAGTCAAAAGGCCTAATAATTGATACTCCTTTAGGGCGCCTATATGCTGAGACATAGGCATCTTGATATAGTCAAAAAAAATCGCTTGAATATCATGCTTCACTTTGCACTTTCGAATAAGGGAAACTATGCTAGAGATGTTGAAATTTGGTACATAGGCGTGATGAAAGGGTGTCTCAGCCAGTATCCTAGCGGCTCTATTGACACTCTCTCTGTCGCTGTCAGAGTTAACATACATGCCCGTATTTATGTCTCGCTCGCTTACACCGGATAGAATGGCTAGAATACGGGGGCGCACATCCTCGAAAGATAGCATCTCTGTGTCTAGATACAAGATTGGCTTTCCCTGAACGGCAGACATATAAGTAGCGAAGTTGTTGAGTAATATACTCTTTCTTGCCTTAGACCTACCAGCGAACACGTAAAGTCTACCAGGCATAAACCCACCTATCGCCTTATCTAGCTCTTCGAAGCCAGTGTGCAAGCCAGGAACGGGATTGGGAGACTCGGAACGCTGTTTTAACCATTTGTCTACATCTTCGCCAAGCAAAACAATACTGTCGCTGGTTCCGGTACCTAAATCCATGAATCTTTGCTGTTGGCGACCCACGAACTCGTTAACATCATTGAAATAGGAACGCTCATCTACACAATCGTTAAGAACATGAATTCCCTGAAGATATGCTTTTCGTTTTAGGGATGCGACCAGAACCTGCTCTATGTTATACTTCAAATCAACTGCAGATGTATCCGTCCTGGCTATCCTGCGTAAGTACTCTTCTCCATCCTGGCCTAGAATATCCTTACTCTTTGTTACCGCCAGTATGTTCTCAAGAGTGACCCTAACGCCTCTCTCTGAAAGTCCAGTCATGCATTTGAATATTAATTGGTTCAAAGAGTTATTGAAGTCGTCATCTTTTAGCCTGGATATAACGTCATATATGGCATCAGAGTCATTGAGGATATACGCCAACACATTTCTTTCGGCCCCTGGTCTTTCAATATTGTTGATAATCGGTTCGTGCGTCTTAATGGCAAGAGTATTTAGTACAGACAAATATTAACCCTCCTAATTAACTTCCATAAGCCTGTAACCTTAATCTATAATAAATCTGCTTTATCACGTCAAGGAGGTTCTTCACATTCTCAGCCCACCCATCTAGGGCGTCTCTTCGCATCTTAAGCTGGTTAATCTGGCGGGCCAACTCTTGAAGGCGCTCGCTGTTTTGAATGGCTATAGCCTTCTTCTCCGTTAACGAAAGGCTTTTGGGCTGAATTCGACTGGCATCTTGCAGAAGTTCTTGCATGAATTCTTCCTCAAGCCCGTTAATAGCCGCCCTAATCACCCGCACATTTTGCTCTACGTAAAGAATGAACTGGGAAAGCTTGTACTGAATCGCATTCGCCACATCCATGTCGTCTATACACGCTAAACGCTCCGGCGGGTAATTAACTATCTCTTCGATATCGTCTGGGATATTGACTCTAGGAATGCCGAGCCCGTCTATTGCCCCCCATACATCCTTTTCTATTTTATGCATCAAGGCCCGCCACCTGTCGCACTTCTGTTCTTATTTTTTCATATAAAGTTTTATCAACTCTTAGTAACTCTACAAATTTATTCTCCCCTTGAACAATAGATTTGCCCTCGTACTTATACCAGGAACCGCTTTGCTCTACTACCCCAAAAGAAACAGCATATTCGTAAAGGTCATAATATGGGTTAACACCTGAATCAAAGTCAATCCTAAAGCTAGCTTTTCGATACGGAGGGGCGACCTTATTCTTGCGGACAACAATGTGAGACTTACTAGCGATTACTTCCTGGCTATCACCGCCACCAACTGTAATTAAGTCGGCGTTATTGGTCGGATTAGCATCACTACGCCAGACCTCCATCACGACACCAAAATTGTGCTTTACCGCCCAACCGCCTGGAGCAACGCCCTTACCGTACTGATTGGGGTCTTGACGGTACTGGTTTGTGAAAAGAATTATGGAGTTCGACGCCTTAACATACCACTTGGTCTTATCACAGAACTGTGCTAGTTTTCTAGGTCTGACACCTATTGTGTCCTTGTCTATTGGTCTATCTAGTATCATTTGTGGAGTAAGCGCCGCCAGCGAGTCAATAATTACTAGCCCAACACCACCCGATTTGATTAGTTCCTCTGCTATGGTGAGAGCCTCTTCTAGCGAATTGGGTTGACTAAATATCAACTCGTCTACATTAACGCCGTTTATACCAGCCCAATGGACATCGTAATCTGTTTCCACATCAATGTAGGCGACAATCTCACCCATTTTCTGCGCTTGCCCTGCAAGCCACATGCAGAGTGTGCTCTTGCCCACGCTTGGTTTGCCATACATTTCAATGTAGTCGCCTCTGGGCAACCCCCCCCCTAGAGCTACATCGATAGATGTTAATCCTGTAGAGATGCGCTCCCTTTCTATGTCCTTCCCGAACTTGCCAAGAAAATCCACTGATTCGTTACCAAGCTTACGCTTTAAATTTTTGAGACGAGACTAAGTTTCAGGCGGT
>DUNL01000006.1 GCA_012839385.1 Clostridiaceae bacterium | reverse complement strand
TTTTCCCAGAAGCGTCACAAGAGATCAATTCGGTCGTAAATTACACTCAAAACCTGTCATCTGATGTAGAGAGATTGAGTGCAATTTCAAACTACATCCAGGATGATTTTGTGTGGTTACTCCGAAATCCTTCGTTTAAATATGACGATACCTATAGATCAACATTCTTTAGCCTAGTGCCCCCTCTTAAAACACCTGGAGACAGGCACTATTACTCTGACTCAAACGGTCTTCGGGTGATACGAGATGGAAATTACGCAAACAACCCCTATTGTATTGCGTACTACCACGCTGGTGCTTGTGGCGAGCATGCAGCTTTAGCTAATCTGCTTGCAAACATGTCAGGCATTGAGGCGAGGCGGGTTGGCGACCCAAGTGGGTATCATGGGTGGGTTGAGGTCAAGGTAGGTGATGAATGGTACTTCTATGACCCTACCTTTTTGGCCCCTCTGAATGCCACCCAAAGCTGGTTTGCCCCAACGAGGTTGAGGAACAACAACAGCGTTATTGCCGATGCTGCTTGCGTTTTTGTGGGTAACGAAGATATTACACACCATTATCCTCCTTATGGAGGGTTAAATATTACTGGAATCAGCCCTTTTGACAGGTTTTCTATCAATTGGGAACGGAATGGTGACCAATACTACTGCCCGCTCAATGGATCTGATTCAGCTGTTAGACTTAATTTGACACCAAAGAAATACCGACTACACGCCAACAGATTATTTGTTTTCTCCTATGAACAAGAGTTTGAGATAAAAGATGGCGAGACTGTAAACCTCCGCGTCTTCGCTTGAATTATATCCATTCTACCTTTTGCAGTATATTTCTTCTCCGTTACCTGTTCATCATATGTAACCCTCAGTTCTTCACGTTCTTGTCTTTAAGACTCATTCTTGAAATGGGTCTACCCTAGGAGCATCTTTTCGCAGTTCTGATCCTTGATTTGGTGGTCGGCACATTCTAGGGCCAGCTAACTTTTCGGATCATGCGAAGATAGAACTCACGCTCCTATGGATCAGAAGCAACACTCTAGGATAACCAGACTGTGGCTCTGGCCAATTCCTTGCACACGTTGTGCGAGTTTTTCAGAACCGGCGTATGCCGCAAAAGACGAGCCTCCATACGCCAGAGATTGGGGGATAACTACCGATGCCAGAAGACTCCCCCTGCAGATCTCCAACCAGTGGTTGGACAATTGCCGCGTTCTCCGAGGCATCGCTGGCCTGCCAATACTATTCCACCATCGAATAAGTGCGATGCACCGTTGTACAACTCCTCACCCGGCGCCCCCGTTGATCCATATGTTTACACGTTTGCACCACGTTTGCACCAGAAGCCCGGGAAAGTGCAAATGAAAAAGATGCCCATTCTGGTGGTTATTGTTGTATCAAAGAGAGATATACAGAGATATGTACTGATCAGAGTGTTCATTTACACCATTTCCCGGGAACGGAGAGCCCGGCCGCAGGAGTGGGATCTATCCCTGGGTGCCCATGAAACCCGCGGTGGTGCAAAGATACGTCGGATTCATGAGGATCTGCGTCTGATCCCCTGA
>DUNL01000025.1 GCA_012839385.1 Clostridiaceae bacterium | reverse complement strand
CGGCAGGAATGCGGAAACTGATACTGAGTTCAGGGAGAGATACTACCAATCTGGTGGGGCAATAGCGGGAGCAGCAACAACAGACGGCATACGGGCAACATTACTGGAGGTGCCAGGGGTTAGGGCAGCCATCACCATACAAAATACATCTATGGAAGTTGACGGCGAAGGAAGGCCCCCAAAATCCATACACTGCTATGTGCTAGGCGGCAATCCAACGGATATAGCAAATGCCATATTAGAATCCAAAGCCGGTGGGATTGAAGCATACGGGACTGAAACGGAAACAGTCAAAGATTTAAGCGGCCAGGACCAAACAATAAAATTTAGTTATGCCGAGGCAGTTCCCATATACGTCCGAATGACTGTTTGTAGAAGCACAAAATACCCAATTGACGGCGATGAGCGAATTAAAACAGCCCTTACTAGATACATCGGCGGGGAGGATGCGGATGGGGTGATCTATTCCGGCCTGGCCATGAAAGAGAATGTGGTCTATTACCAATTAACGAAAGTAGCAGGCATAGACGGGGTAGATGACCTGGACCTGGAGGTTAGCACTGACGGCACAAATTGGAGCAAAAACAGCATTGAAATAGCAAGCAACCAAAAGGCCGAAACCTCTCATGACAAGGTAGTGATCTCCTATGCTTGATTTATACAAATATTTAATAGAGAAGCTCACTGATAATTACAGTAAAAGCCCAAAGAGTAATATCGGCAAACTGTTTAAGCTGGCAATTGACGAGCTAACAGAAATTAAAGATACACTTCAGAAAATAGAGGATTGGCGGGATGTTGATAAGGCAGAGGGGTATGGGTTAGACCGCATAGGTTTTAATGCAAGGCAATTCAGGGGCATGGCTCCCGATGAGATATACCGAGTGCTTATAAAAAGCCGCATAGCCAGAAACCGCAGCGATGGCAGCATAAATACAATCATTAGGGTATTATCTATGGCTCTTGACACCGATCCATCAGAATTGAAGATTGTCGAGGGCTATACAGACCCAATAGAGCCGGAGCCTGCTTCTATTAAGGTAATGGAGCTACCCATCAAAAGAATACTTGATATAGGCATGACGGCAGAACAGTTTGCACGAATGGCCGCTAAAACTACCGCAGCAGGGGTAGGGGTAAAAGAAATCCAGATGTATGGAACATTTCAACTGTCAATTATGCCTGCAGAGCTTGAGGTTGATCCCGACACCGGGCTTAGTGATATCGACATGCGGCAAGGTGGGGAATTAGGCATGATTTACCAGCCGGTGGATGATATAGAATTTCCATTAGATTGAGGTGATACGATTGAATTTTAATGAAAAATTACCGGAATGGCACAAGGAAGGTATAGAGCCTCCAGCAAGCAAAAAACAAGATGGATGGAGTGCTGGGGACAAGCCACCTGCAGAGTGGCTTAATTGGCTTTTCAACAGAGCATATAAAGCCTTAAAAGAATTGCAGGATAAATCAGGGCAACACCTATCGGAATGTTATTATGTACAGCCAGACGAGCCGATGAATACGAATGCTAATACAATATGGTTTAAAGTTAATGGAGAAATAAACTTTTTTGAGGGTGGACTATTTATAGAAAATGCCGAAACCAGTGATTTCCCACCCGTAAACTCAAATATTTGGTTTCGGCTAATATAAGGAGGAATTAGAACATGGCGGATATTAACATTCAAATCAAGCGAAGAAATGGGACCGATTGGGATAATCTATTCCCAAAAACAAAAGCTGAACTTGTAGAGCAGACCGATGACAAAAAATTTGTAAGTTCTGCAGACATCGCATCATGGAACGGTAAACAAGACTCACTAGGTTTTACACCTTTAAGCTCTACATTAAGGGGCGTAGCAAATGGAGTTGCAGAACTAGATGCGAATGGGCGTGTACCTGCAAGTCAATTGCCGTCCTATGTGGACGATGTGCTTGAATTTACGAGGTTATCAGATTTCCCCACAACGGGCGAAACGGATAAAATATATATAGCCAAAGACACAAATATAATTTATCGCTGGAGTGGAACGGACTATGTGGAAATCAGTGCATCCTTGGCTTTGGGGGAGACCTCTTCTACTGCATATCGTGGCGATAAAGGTAAGACGGCTTATGACCATAGCCAATCGGCACATGCCCCCGCGAATGCCCAAAAGAATAGCGATATAACGAAGGCAGAAATAGAAGCCAAACTGACAGGCACAATAACAACTCATACTCACTCTGGACTGATGCCCGCGAACCACGCCGCCAATCACATCACAGGTGGGCCGGATATAATTCCAGATGCCATAGCTAACGATAAATCAGGCCTTATGAGCGCGGCAGACAAAGCCAAACTAGATAGCATTGCTGCAGATGCTAACAATTATACACACCCCACTACAGCGGGGAATAAGCACATCCCAGCTGGCGGTGCAGCTGGGCAGGCTTTAATATACAGTGGCAGTAGCGGTACGGCGAAATGGGAAACATTAACACCACAAAGCGTTGGAGCACAAAATATAACATTGCAGGCAACTGCTCCAGCATCCCCAGCTACTGGAGATCTTTGGTTCGAGATACTTAAATAGCAAGGAGGTGCTATAAATAACATGACAACATATAATGTGACCATTAAAAAAAGAAATCCATCAAATGATGGGTGGGATACCATCTTACCGATTACTACTGGAGAAAATGTCATTATTAATGCACAGGGTGACACAATTATAAAAGCTATAGATGAGAAAATACCGGCCAATGAAAAGGGCGAACCCGAAGGTGTGGCCACGCTGGACGAGGAAGGGCAAGTTCCAGCAGAACAACTAAACAATGCCCCCGACCCGGATTTAAGCAACTACGCTGAAAAAGACGGTGACTATGAGGATCTTAGAGCTAGGGCTACCACAAAAGAAGATGTTGGCCTTAAAAATGTTACTGATGACGAGCAGGCAACAAAAATTGAATTCAATAAGCATCTAACCAACGAGATGCCTCACCAATTCATAGATGAAAAAAATAATAAGACTTATGTCTTCGGTTTGCGCATTTCAGGGGAAGGCAAACCTCAAATTATTTATGAGGAGGTAATGTAACTTGAATAATTTAAACATACCAAGCGAAGAAACCCACCTAAGAATCGCTGATGCCCTAGAGCGGATATCAAAAACAAGGGAAAAGGTAGATATGTTAGACTTACCGGGCAACAAGACCCTGCTGGCGGGCGATAGGAGCGCAGGGTTTTTAGGTTTTGTTCCTGCTAGTGAGGTTTTCACGGGCACGCAACTAGCAACGGAAATCGGGCTCTCTGCAGGAAATGCGTTTAATACAGAAACACCCTGGATTAAATATATTTGGAAAGGCAAAATCTGTTTTACCCCACTAAAACCAATTAGATACAATTTGTCGTGGGACAGCATCTATAACGCTGGTGCAGTATACGGAACCGGAGACTATGGGCTACTCCCTCCAATGGGCAGAATGGGTCCGGATATATCCATAGATGGTAGCGACAATAGTATCAACAGCCCTACAGCAAACTTTCTGGGAGATAAAACAGAGGGAATGCAGTATGCAGATACAGTCGGGGCGGTAGGGGATACCCTTGTGTTAGCCGGCTGGTCTAATAGTGCTAATAACGGAGAATTTGAAATTACCAGCAGACAAGACTATTTTTGTATTGG
>DUNL01000124.1 GCA_012839385.1 Clostridiaceae bacterium | reverse complement strand
TGTTGTCGTAAGCTGGTTTCCGTTGTACCTACCCGATGAAGTGGAGCCTATGATTACTATTGTTGCAAGCAACACCTATGACAGGCTAAATCAGCTGATTAAAATAGTTACAGGTGATGGAAGCAGCATAATCAACACATATAATGGTGAGGGGCTAAGGGTATCGAAAACATCTGAAGGCAGAACCACTTACTTCCTCTACGAATATGACAAGGTGGTGCTTGAACTTTATTCAAGTGGCGCACAAAAGGCAAGGAACCTGCATGGCACCAACCTTTTAATGAGAACAGTAGGCTATGAATCCTATTACTATCTGTACAACGGGCACGCTGATGTAACAGCTTTAGTAAACAAAAATGGTAATATAGCAGCCACCTACTATTATGATGCTTTTGGAAACATCTTGGAGCAAACAGGCGATGTGGATAACAATATCACCTATTCAGGCTATCAATACGATGAGGAAACAGGCCTTTATTACCTAAATGCCAGAATGTATGACCCTAAGATAGCAAGATTCCTACAAGAAGATACCTACAGAGGAAATCCAAATGATCCTCTAAGCTTGAATTTGTATACGTATTGCCATAATAATCCGATTGTTTATTGGGACCCGACGGGACACTGGGCACAGGGCGATGAGAACTTAAATGATGATGCGAAAGTAAAGATTATTGCTTTGGGGAATGCTTGGCAAGCTGCAACAACACAAGATGAAAGAGACAGGATACATCAGCAAGCGCAAGATATAAGGAAAAATCAAGATTCATGGCAGACGGTAGATTCGAATGGTAACTTAGTTAAAAAGGATACGTTGGTTCAGATAAATAATGTTAGTAGTTTTGATTCCGCTATGATTGCTGCAATGTCAGATGGAATTATATCAGTGGAAGAAAATCGGAACGCTCAAAAGCTGATTGGAGCGACTGCAACAAGCACAAGAACAGCAGGCACCAGTCTGTCTCCCGATGTTGCAGTCACAGTATTCAGTAGTACAACAATAATAGGTAAATCAGACATAAATATTAACATTAAAACTGCACAATCTTTGAAGAACACAAATATCGTAACAACAGGTCCTGCAAATATTACTATTACAAACCATTATTTAGCATACTTTTTCTATAATCCAAGATGGACAGATCAATTCAATCAAAATTTAGATTATCTTGCTGACTATTACGGAATAGATAAAGGTGATATTGGAACCGTGGCAATAGGAACTGATCCAAACCCAAAAGGTGTTAATAATAAAGAATTTGAAAATGCTTGGAATAGTATTGGTACTGCATATGACGGTAAAAATGTTCGTGCAGCAGTGGTTTTTAATCACGGATCGCCAGGTGGAATAGAATCAATAGACAATCCTCAAATTCAAAAACTTGATAGCAAAAATATAGACAATCTTCTTCTCTTAAATTGTAATGCTGGTCATCTTGATCATGTTGGTAATAACCCTGCATCATATTTTGCTGACAAAATTAATGGTGGAAAGGTTATGGCGAGTGATGGTACTTTATTAAGCGGTATGAATCAAAAGTATAATTCTGGTAAAGGGGAACAGTATTGGAGTTCATTAAATGATGAGAATTTTGAACTGCACATTCCGGACTCAAAAAAGTGGTGGTTTTTCCATCGTAATAATAAGGGATTTGTAATATATCAGAATAATGGGCAACTGACCACTTCGAATACTGGAAACAAAAAAATGTCAATAAGACAAATGTTAGATATAATGAAATAATATCGGGGTGATATATTTATGAAAATTAACAAGTTAATATTTATTATTGTTGGAATA
>DUNL01000164.1 GCA_012839385.1 Clostridiaceae bacterium | reverse complement strand
TTCAATTTCGTCAATTGCACGATTTGACCAGTCCTGCGTACTCTGTCCCGCTTACCGTTGAGTTTTTAAAGGCAAATCCGTACCTTGTGCTGGATACGGCGTTTTTCAGTGCGGAATTTAAAGAAAGGCTTATTGCGAGCATAGATAATTTAGATGAAAAGCTTGATGGGTTGTTGATACATAGTGAAAACTCTCAGGCATTAAGGTTGTTACATGAAAAGTATAACAGAAAAATCAAATATACTTACACTGATCCGCCATTCAATGCCAAATCAAGTGAAATTCTATATAAAAACAATTATAAACACTCTTCCTGGTTAAGCTTAATGGAGAATAGGACGACTTTAGCGTGTAAATTGTTACAAGATAACTCTGTAACAACTACAGCTATCGATGATGTTGAGAATGAGCGCCTTGGATTATTATTGGATCAAATATATGGTCCCTTATACTCGGGTAAAACTACTGTCAATATAGTAATTAATCCATCAGGGCAGCAAGGAAAAAATTTTTCTGTCACGAATGAAACATTATATTTCTATTATAATGATAAAGCGGATATGTTAGGAAAACAATTTAGAAATGAAAATCCAGATAAGCGTGACTTTATGAATGGTGCAAAGGGAGAAAGCAATAATTATCTCCGATATACAGGTAAGAATTGTTTTTATCCAATATATATAAAAGACAATAAAATAATCGGTTTCGGTGATGTATGTGATGATGATTTTCACCCAGGATCTTCAAATGTTAAATTAGAAAATGGTATTATTGCTGTTTATCCAATAGATAATGATGGAGTTGAGAGAAAATGGCTCGTTCAAAGAGATGAAATTGAGAATAAAATTATCGCTGATCTATCCAATCCCAAAAATGGAGATAGACAACTAGTCGTAAAAGAGGTAAATGGGATAATAAAAATCGATCAATACAAATATAGTATAAACTATAAAACTGTATGGCATGATTCAAAATATAGCGCAAAAGAATATGGAACGAATATGCTTTCTGATATATTTGGTAAAACAATGTTCACCTTTCCGAAATCGTTATATGCTGTTATTGATTGTATAAAAATAGCAAATTGTAAAAATGATGATATTGTTTTGGATTATTTCGCCGGCTCGGGCACAACTGCTCATGCGGTCATCAATATCAACCGGGAAGACAGCGGCAACCGCAAATATATTCTTGTGGAAATGGGCGAGTACTTTGACACTGTTACAAAGCCGCGCATAGAAAAGGTAATGTACAGTGAAAACTGGAAAGACGGCAAACCTGTTTCCCGCAAAGGTTCTTCTCATGCGTTCAAGTACC
Source organism: Clostridiaceae bacterium (assembly GCA_012839385.1). GTDB lineage: Bacteria > Bacillota > Clostridia > Saccharofermentanales > DTU023 > UBA1046. Next base: position 746 of record DUNL01000164.1, on the reverse strand, counting down.
TGTGCCTTGAGTCTTATGAGGACACATTGAACAATATTGTACTTAGAGGCGGACAATACGATATGCTCGGTAACGCCCGGGAGGGCTATCTCCTTTCCTATATGCTTGACGCCGAAGCGGAAGGAAGCGCCTGCCTGCTAAACATCGACAAGCTGGACAAGCCCTTTGACTACAAAATGAATATCGCCCGTAATCTTGAAAGCAGCGAGCATTCTGTCGATCTGGTGGAAACATTTAATTATCTCATAGGTCTTACCGTTGTCCGCAGCCATGCCCTCACTGCATTTGACGCCGAATTCTCCATCGGTGAATATGGTGCTGTTTCCGCTGTCCTAAAAAACGGCAGCACTTATAAATTCAAATCGGTTGAGGGCACTCTTCCGAACGGCGACAAGGCGCTTGTTATATGGCGCGAAATGACCGGCGATATTATTAAGGACAATGCCGTTTTAAATGAATATTTCCGACAAATGTTTACTGATGCACGCAGCTATAAAAAAATCTTTGTCAACTGCGATAATAACCTTCAAAACCTGCGCGAAGAAAATGAAAACTGGCGTGTTATCCTCATCGATGAGGAAATGAAAAAGCGAATGTTTGAATACAGCGAGTAAGGAGACAGCATTATGGCAAGAAGAACAAGGCAACGGGCAAATGAGCCGCAATTGAAATTTTATCAAAAACTTCTGCTGAATCGCTATTTACTCAAGCAGTTTGGTGTATCGAGCTTTAAAGAATTGGCTACA
>DUNL01000058.1 GCA_012839385.1 Clostridiaceae bacterium | reverse complement strand
GCGTTTGTCCACTCTATGTCTAACGATATGTTAAATGAAGAACTAGACAAGATTAAAGCTGAATTTGAAAAGGATTTTCCAGGATTCAACCCAGGAAGTCCAAAGCAGGTAGCTGAATTATTATATGATAGATTGAAACTGCCGATGATTAATGGTAGAGGTACAGGAGCTGCAATATTAGAGCAGTTAAACCACCCGTTAGCAAGAAAGATATTGGAGTACAGAACGATACAGAAGCAGATATCAACATACGCAGGTAAGATGGAAAAAGAAGCAACTGATGGCGTCATTCATACGACATTTAATCAGTATGGTGCTGACACAGGACGCTTTTCAAGTACAGGACCGAACTTGCAGAACATTCCAAGAGACCCAAGATTCAGAAAAATGTTTAGAGCAAGAGAAGGACATTTGTTAGCATCGTGTGACTACAGTCAGCAAGAAGTTTACATCTTAGCATCATTAGCAGATGACAAGACCATGAAAGAGGCATATGCAAGAAATATGGACTTCTATGCATACATGGCGAGTATTGTATTTGAGATACCTTATGAAACTTGTGTTAAAGGCGGAAAGAATTCACATCTAAGAGACCAGATGAAGAGTATTGTTTTAGGTATCAATTATGACATGGGTATAACGACATTAGCAAAAGACATTGGAAAGACCATAGCTGAAACGAAAGTAATTTACGAAAAGTTTTACAAGACTGCGCCAGGTGTCAAAGTATTTAGACAGAAAAGATTAGACTTCGCTAAGAAGCATGGTTACGTGGAAACGATTTTAGGTAGAAGAAGAATGTTATCTGCACTACACTTGCCAGATTTCGGAAGTAGTGACAAGGAAGTAGAAAAAGTATTGAACTCGTTACGCAATGAATACGCTATCAATAAGCTGATAAAAGATGCAAGAGCTGAAGGTATTGAGGTTGCAGATAGAAGAAGACAGAAAGCATACGAGACAAGACAAGTAGTTAATTCAGCCGTTCAAGGTTCAGCAGCAGATATGACAAAGTTGGCAATTTTAGTTGCAAACAGAGATGAAAGGTTGAAGGAACTTGGATGTAAGATACTGATGCAGATACATGATGAAATAGTAGCAGAGTTCCCAGAAGAACATGCAGAAGAAGGCGCACAAAGACTTGCAGATATTATGGTTGATGTTGGTTCAGACTTAATTGGAATTAAAATGCAATCGACGCCACAGTTAATGAAGTCGTGGGGAGAATAAAAAATGAGAAAAGCAGACGGACCACGCTTTGAAAGAGAATTCAAAGCCAAGATGAAAAAGAAGTACTACACCAGAAGACTGCCTACATTGAGAACAGGTTATGCGGGCTTATCGCAGCCCGCTGACTTCATTTTAGTAGGTGATAACTTCAACTATGTAGAAGTAAAAGAAACAGCAAGAGACAGGTTTTCGATTAGCACACTGCAACAGTACCCAGAGATTGTAGAGTTCCTTGAATATAAGGAGAGAGTTCAAAGTTTAATCGGTTGTGAGATGAATTATTGGTTAATAGTGAGATTTATAGATAGATGTGTATGTGCAATATCGAATGAAGATATATTAAAGTTAAAGGCAGAGAAACGTACATTGAGATGTAATACACCAGAAGCAGTAGTGTTTGAGACGATTGAAGACTTAAGAGAGGGAGATTTATTTTGATAGTAAGAATAGCAAAAAGTATAAAAATGCCGACATTATATTCGTACTTTTTGTCGAAGTTCGATAATGACGTTTTAGAGCATATGAAAAACAGAAAGCCATTTACGATTTATCATAGAAAGCAGAAGGAGTATGAAGTAACAGAAGAGGTATACAAAGAGGTAGCCACACATAAGGACGTAATCATTGATGAGCAGGTGCCACATCATGCGTTTCAAAGAGTTCATAACGAACGGTAT
>DUNL01000063.1 GCA_012839385.1 Clostridiaceae bacterium | reverse complement strand
TTGGTTATGTTATGTATATGCGCACTTTGAGAGTTGAAAACACATTTCGGAAGGTTCAATGCTTGTTTGCTGATCAACTATGCTGTATTAGGGGGTGGAGGAATCAGGAAATACACAGGTGTGTCCTTGCATCAGTAGATTCTGAAAGGAGTGCTTAGTATGCGACTGAGGAAAGTTCTAATCGCTGTGTTGTTATGCGCGTTTCTAGCCGGAACACAATCCGTTCTTGCAGCACCGGTTACGATCGAGTTATGGCACGCTATGGGTGGAGTTAATGGTGAGACGCTTCAGACCATTGTGAATGCTTTCAACGAAAGTCAGTCGGATGTTATAGTGGATCTACAGTTCCAAGGCTCTTACTATGATTTACAGCAGAAATTCATGGCTTCACTTGCGGCTCGCAAACCCCCGGCCCTGATTCAGCTTCCTATCGAAGGAACTGGCGTTTTTGGACCTACTGGTGCGCTTGCCGACCTAAGTGAATATCTGGAGAAAGACCCTGTCGTCAACTACGACTACTTCCAGCCAGGTCTTCTGGTAGACAGCCGCTACCAAGGCAAGTTCCTGGCTATTCCCTTTAACCGCAGCAATCCTGTGCTGTTCTACAATGTGGATCACTTCGTTGAAGCCGGATTGGGGACAGAGCCACCTGAGACATGGGAAGAGGTTGTAGCCTACAGCAAGAAACTGACCATTACGGACAAAGATGGTCGTGTCACTAGGCATGGTTTCAGTCCCAACCTGCATTGGTGGACTTTGATGCCGATGATCTGGTCGAATGGGGGCAATATTGCCGATCCGGAAACAGGCGCTCCAAGATTTGATTCGCCAGAGGTCGCTGAGGTCATGGCGCTGATATCGGATATGGTTAACGTAGATCGCACCGCCAAGATCTATGCCGGTACTGTCTTTAGTGCCTCGAATAGGGCGATGGAAGACTTCAACCAAGGCAAGATAAGCATGTGGATCAACTCCATCGGCTCCTTGGGCGGTCTTAGCAAAGACCTGAACTTCAGAACAGCCTTTGTGCCTCGATTCAAGGCGGGCGAATACGTTGTTCCCAATGGTGGGGGCAGTCTTTTTGTGGCAGACCAGGCGACCAAAGAGCAAAAGGATGCTGCTTGGGAAGTCATAAAGTATTTCGTTGGCCCAGAGCAACAGAGTTATTGGTCTAGGAGTACAGGTTATATGCCCACATGTCTCGCCGCACTTGAAACTGAGGAAATGAAACAGTTCTATGCGGAAAAGCCGAACTACAAGACAGCTGTTGACCAACTAAAGCACGCTCAAGGAATACCGTCTTCAGAGGTATTCCTTGACATCATCAATGTATTTGAAAGTGCGGTACAAGAGATCGTTATCAGCCAAGCTGATCCCGCAGAAGTCTTGACAGAGGCTATCAAGAGAGTTGGCAGATAATGTGATAGGAAGTTGAGTATCACTGCCACATTGCTAGCATATTTGGGATCCTCCATCTAGGATCCCAAATATGCTAGATGGCCCCATATCGCAACAGGCTGCGCTCTCCGATACATTGGTGAATAGCTGGTTGGGAGATGATAATATGTATGGCATTTACGAGAAGTATATCTTGCCGTATCTACTGATTTTGCCAGCAATGATATTAGTCGTGGTATTTGGACTAATTCCTATTGCGCAGAACATCGAGATTAGTTTCCATAAATGGAACTTCATTACTCAGAAGAGATTTGTGGGCTTGGATAATTATGTCAACCTGTTTGGCGATGCCAGCCTTTTCCCTAAAGTGTTGCTGAACACAGTTAAGTATGCTGTGCTGGAGATTCCTCCTATACTTATAGTATCTCTGGTGCTCGCTTTACTCTTAATCAAAGGTCTCCCCGGAGAGAATCTGTTTCGAGGGATGTTTTTTATTCCGTGGATCGTACCCACTGTCAATGTAGCTTTTCTATGGATGTATATGCTTGAGCCTGAATATGGCGTGTTCAATTATTTGCTTGGGAAATTGGGTGTCACCGGTCCAGGTTGGTTCTACAGCCCAACTTGGGCACTCCCTGCTGTTGCACTGATCGCCGTGTGGAAAAGTATAGGTTATTTTTGTGTCATATATGTTGGCGGCTTACGAAATATTCCAGATCAACTATACGAAGCTGCTTTGATCGATGGCGCCAACAGATGGCAGCAGTTCCGACACGTCACTTTGCCTCTTCTATCACCGACCACACTATTCATTGTGGTTGTGCTGATGATCAATACGGTTACGGAATTTGATGTGCCGGCTGTATTGACTGGTGGCGGTCCGGCCGACAGTACTAATTTGCTGGTACTGTATATCTATCAGAGGGCTTTCAATGCCTTCC
>DUNL01000039.1 GCA_012839385.1 Clostridiaceae bacterium | reverse complement strand
TTTACGCAGAAATTGAACGACAGCAAAGAAGTGGAGAAGGTTACTTTGCACCTCATGTAATTGCAGTATCAAAAGAGAATCCGCCGGACAAGGAAATCATTTATTTTGGCACTGACTTTATCAAGGAAACTTTAGATGAAATGAAATATTTCCTTGTCCGGCGGATTCTCTTTTGATACTGCAATTACATGAGGTGCAAAGTAACCTTCTCCACTTCTTTGCTGTCGTTCAATTTCTGCGTAAACTGCCATTTGTACATCGTGACCCCAATAGTCTATAAAGTTCTGTCTTTCTCGCAAGTCCTCATTCCAGTACGTTCTGTGGATTTCTCTGCACGTTTTCAAATCCGTAAATACTCCCAGTTTTGGATTATAAATATCTATCATGATTTTCCAAGGCATGTCGAAAAGTTCGCCAGTCATGATAACTTCTTTGTCGCCTTCTCGTGCTTTTTCTACCATTGGATCTTTGCGTAAAACCTCAATCATTAGATCTCCTATTGCATACTTATTGTATAAACTTCCATCCCTTTTGAATAAAGATGGGTTGTCTACCATGAAATCTTGGAGGTCTCCACTGTTCCAGGCATGTACATATCCTCCGAGCAAAAAAACGTCATTATCCGGATCCACATACTCACCTGTTAGCTTTGCCATGGCTTTGGCTTCGCAACCTCCGTACTGTGGTAAAAAGCTTTTAAACTGGCTTTGACTCATGTACTTCCGATTCATTTCTATCGAGTGATAGTTTTTATGTGTTAGCTCCATTTATTTCAATCCCTCCGGTAAGTCGTCTGTGTCGTCAAAAGGTGATTTATCGGCTTCCTTTTTGCTACTGCCACCGAAGTGGTCCTCAACACTCGCCATGCCATCACGCAGCGAGCCAAAAACTCCCCTAAGCCTAGTAATGTCATTTGGTGAAAATGCCGATGCCTTACACCCGACTAGATCTTCCAATTGTTTTTGAGTGACTCCGTACTCTTTCTTAAACGCTGATATCATCTTGTTAATTACATCACCTAAGTTATCGCCCAGATTACCTGATAACACTTCTTCGCATTTTTCAACTGCTAGGTCTACCACGTCACCCGGTACTACCCCTAGAATGCAAGCCCTTAAACGTCTAGCTCCCATGTTTGCAACAAGTTCATATATATCCCTTGGCTCTGTTAACTTGACGCTTCCTCTTCTTCGTTCTCTTACGTGTGCCACATTAAATATCTTGGTCTGCCTAGTATTGGACTCTAAATCCCAAGCGTAGGCCATTACCGTGCTTTCCCCGTCCTTTTGCTCCAATTCCACAATACCAAAGTCGATGTTACCCCAGTGTTGTGCAATTGCTTCTGCAAGTCGGATTGAAGGACCCGTTACCTTTGTGCCACCCCTTGGGTACTCATAGGTAGCTCTTTCAGCCAAACTTGCCCTTTCGCACGATTTCAAAATACGTTGGATTGCCCTGTTTTCATCCCTCGGAAATTGCTTGGCCATATAGACCATGCCTTTAACCTCGCTTAGTTGCCTGTCGCTAACAGCTTCAACCACAGCGGTATTGCCTTGCCGTTGCTCTTGTAGCTCCATAGTTAACCCTCCTAGTCTAAGTAATCCACGTCAATACGTTTTGCGTATACATTTATTACATGATGTATTGTGCTGAATCCTTATAGATGGTCGCCATTGTCAATCCTCCAATTTTCTGCCGTTCCAAATTACTATCATGCTTGGAAACGGAGCACTATTGCTTGCACCAACAAACTTTATCCTTCCTTTGAGAAACCTTACTTCAACGTTTTGTCTTGGCTTATGCTTTTGACGATCCCAGATAAAATCGTGAAAGTATCTCGTATCTGTTCTCGCCGGCATCAACATTACCACAGTGCCGCCTTTTAATGATTCTTTGTGGGCTTTTTCAACCCACTTGTAAAGCCCTATGCCATAAGGTGGGTTTATCCATGTGACGTAAGGATACCAATCGGATGTTAGTCCATCGGTTTCTTCTGTGTAGTATATATCACACTTTGCGTTGTCAGCGTTTGCCGCCGCGTCTAATTCAAAGTTAAACTCTGCATTTAACTCGTCAAAAAGCCACTGCGGCGTTTCCCAATCGTGCTTGTTGCTTGAGAATAAGGCTTCGTTCATTCTTCACCCTCCTTTTTTTCAGTCGGTTGTGGAGACCTTTGTGCCAAGTCCTCCCCGGACATCCATTTTTCAAATCTCGCTCGGTTGATGTAATAACGCCATTGTTTGTCGAATTTCACCGCGGCACCGAAGGGGAATTTTCCGTCCCGCATGCCCAACCGTAGAAACATCGGTGTAATCCCCATCTTTTCCGCGGCTTCCTCCACTGTTATTTTCAATTAGATCGCCTCCTTTGGTTCGGTTTTCTGAACCTTTGGGGTAAAAAAATATAAGGATATGTCGCCATCTTCGATAGATAGTAACTTCGCACCCCTTTTAATTTCTCCTTGCGTCCACTCCACTTTGTTATTTAGTTTTGCCCAAAGTGTCGAGTTCGCCCACCCCATAGCCTCCCCAAAGGCTCCTCTGGTCCCGTAAATCTCAATGATACGCCCTAATAACTTGCTGTAGTCAAACGGCATATTTCCACACCTCCCTACATATTTCATCAGTTCGGAATACTGAACTCAAATATATGATAATACATTATAATTTCAGTGTCAAGGGTTTTATCCAGATTTCTGAATTATTTCTTGTCATTTTGTTGTAAAAACCCGAACTAACGGGTATCAGGAAGCGTTTAGAGTGCACTTTGTCTGCTACTTGTTAGCTACTCATAAAGTTTGTTTCTGCTCTT
>DUNL01000098.1 GCA_012839385.1 Clostridiaceae bacterium | reverse complement strand
TTTGTATTATTCTTGTTAGAAAACTTAATTCCTGTCTGATTTTGCTTTCCCCGATATATAGTAAACCAGAAAGTATTTGATTGTATTTTGTAGCAGTGGGGGGCTCGGGTACAAGTATCAAAGGAGTGATCATTATATACGCCGGGTTTCAGATATTATTGGCTGCTCAGTAGTTTTGCTCAAATGGCAGGGTATGACTGATGTTTAGGAAAACGAATCTCAAATGTTGTTCCTTGCCCTGGCACACTTTCTACACTGATTGTTCCACCGTGGCAATGCACCGCCTGGCGTGTGATAGCAAGGCCAAGACCAGTGCCCCCGGTTTCGCGGTTGCGGTCCTCATCAACGCGGTAGAATCTGTCGAAGATCCGGGGAAGATCCTCTGCAGAGATGCCGATCCCGGTATCCGTTACCCTGACCACAAGGGAGTCCTCTTCAACATCTGCTGTTACCGTAACCAGGCCGCCCCTGGGAGTGTAGCGTATGGCATTGCTGATGAGGTTAAGAAGAATACAGGTAAAAAGGTCCATGTTCAATTGCCATAACACCTCTCCATCAGATCCAACCTGTACCTGGATGTCGACGCCTTGTTGCAGTGCTTCCCCTGCAGTCAACCCTTTGATGTGTTTAAGGAGTTTCCCTACCAGGTAGTCATTGAAAGAAACAGGGTGGTCGGGGTCCTGTAGTTTCGCCAGCTGAAACATGTCATTGACAAGAGCAGCCATCCGGTCGACCTCAGAGCTGATGTCTTGGAGAAAGTCCCTGTAGACTGCCGGATCCTGTTCTTGGCTGTCGATGAGGGATTGAGAAAGAACTTTGATGGAACTGAGCGGTGTTTTAAGTTCATGAGAGGCATCTGACAGGAAATGGCGCAGTGTGCGGTCAGCATCCTCCAGTTTAGCCGCCATATCATTGAAATCCTCTGCCAGCAGGCCGATCTCGTCTTTGCTGTTGATGCTGACACGTTGGTCGAGGTGCCCCTCTGATACCCTGCGTACCGCAGCTGCGAGCCTGTTGATCGGGCTGGCGAAGTGCGCTGCTAACAGCAGGCTGACGAAAAGTGCGGCCAGTCCCCCCACTGTAGAATAGAGACTCATCAACCTGCGGATTCCTTCCAGGTCAGCATAGATCTCTTCCAGACTGGTTACCAGCATTACCGCTCCGGCTGTTTTTTCATCACGGATGATCGGTACAACAGCATAAAGCACCCGCTCACCGTTTTTCAACTCGTGAACACCGGTTTTTTCTTGGCCTTTCAAGGCTGACTTCACTTCTTCAAATGTCAAAATCCTTTCCTCTAGCCATTCTTCAGCAAAGGAATCAGCAGCAACCTTTCCCTTCCTGTCAAGGACGATGATCCGGGACTGCATCTGTTCGCTATACTGTTTGATGAAGCTGATAGTTTGTTCGTTTTCCGACAAAAGATAATCCTGACCGGCCAGAGCAATAATGTTGGCATTAGCCAGGGTTTTTGCTTCCTGATCCGCCAGATAGTTCCCTTCCAGTGCCCGAATGACCTGACTGTTG
>DUNL01000040.1 GCA_012839385.1 Clostridiaceae bacterium | reverse complement strand
TATGGCTGGCTCAAAAATTTTAGCAAACACCAAAGACTTGAAAAACCATCCCCTCCCTCTGTTCCACTCCCGGAATGGATCCACTTATGACGCTGGTTTCCCTGCTCTTCTTCCCCATGCCAAAGGATCCATTCCGGGAGTGGAACAGAGGGAGGGGATGGTTTTTCAAGTCTTTGGTGTTTGCTAAAATTTTTGAGCCAGCCATAATTCTTGCCGGCGACTAGATATGTAATAATCTTTTGGCTATCAATGAGCACATCTAGATAACCCTGTATCTGGTCAAGTGAAATATTATCTCCGGGGAAAATCTTCATTTTCAAAAACAACGGATTCAACTCAAAGCAACCCGAGTCGTCTGCTACACACCAAAGACCCTGATAAAACAGCCGGCCAAAAGCGTCCAGTTTAGACACTATGTCTGGGTCAGTAAAAAAATCTGGGTTTAGCATTCTTCGGCGCACAACATCCCCTCCCAGTTAAAGATAATGGTGCCTAATCCCAACGCAGGAATAAATTTCCGCCGATGGCTAAAAAAATTATGCTTGTCCATTCCCATACCGAAAAATGTCCACCCGGCGGTAGTCATTGGTAGTTAATCCGAGTTAGGCATATACATCAATCCTCCACAAAATGGGCATTTCGTATATCCCCCATTTTCTTCCGCTTCTCCCGTTGTATAATAACTCCACTCCCCACAGTGGGGACATAACGGTACACTACTTAGAGTGTCACCTAACCCATATATTTCATCGTATTCCGTAATGGGCTTTTTTTCTTTCACTACTATCGCTCCTTCACATAAATTGCATACTCCGTTATAACTCGGGCAGGGGCCGGAATTGAACCGACTAAAATGGCAGATCCCGTTCGTCAAACCGGAGAGAGGGGTCCACCTCGTCGCAAAATGGACTGCCGAAATCAGGCCTAACGGGGCAATAGTGCACCAGCACCCCCGCGCCCTGCACCTCGATGATAATATCCCCCCGGCACCAGCCGTCCTTATTATGTTTACATTCCAGGTGACACCGCACTTTTTGCATTTGCGAATCCTCCATTTCTCTGATAATATTGGGTTAAGATAGTTTTAGCTGGGGCCGGTCTTTTGCCGGCCCTCTTTTTATTGTTCATGCTCAGCAATATTCTGCTGGCTAAGCTCCGCCAGTTCGTCTTCCGTAACCTCCGTGACTTCCGTGCCCCTTCTATCGATCATTGCGCCAAGGTAACTAACCAACTGGGCCAGTTCCTCATTTGACATTTGGCTTACTCCCGTTTTCCCGGGAAAGAGTTCCGCCATAATTTCATCAGCAGCATCCTTTTGCAAATCCAGTTCCGATACCGCTCTCTGTAGTTCTTTCAACAGCCGATTCCGTTCTTGCTGTTGGTCCTGCTTAGGTGCTGGTGCCGGTGCAAGTTGCGGTGCCCCAATCGGCGTAGTGTCTAACAGACTATCGTCCACTGGCATTTCTTCCGGGCTATACAGCCCACCAAGCTCAGTGGGCATAACTTCCCGCAATGCCTGGACAAGAGCAACTTTGCGAATCATGGTCCCCGGCATGTTGGCCCAGTTAGACATGAGCTGACCATCTTTTCTTCTTCGTTGATACTCAGATAAGCTCACCGTTATCTCTAGCGGAACTTCCCAGTCATTCCGGTAGACTTTTGCCCAACCGCCTACTAGGTCCTCGCCAGGCAATACTAAAGTCCCTGCTCTATGCTCTAACTCCTCTTTCCGTAACACGACCACCCCCGCTTCCCATCCTTTTACCTTTTTAGTAGCAGCGGCTCGCTTGGTAAACGTCTCTTTCCCGGTAACAATTGTGGCGGGATTATTGCCAAATTTGATTAAATAGGCCTCTCGGAGGAAAGGATTCAATCGCTGATAACGACAAAGGGTCAAAAACATCATTACTTCCTGGTCGGTAACTTTATCCGAGTCGCCACTTACGAGATACCGCTTAATAATCTCTGGTGATAATTTTACTTCCCCTAACTCTGTTTCATAGCGTACCCACCCGTTGCTTTTCATTGCTCACCCTCCTCGAATTTATGCTATACTGGGGCCAGAAGGTTTTACTCTACCGCCTCTTGTGGGGCGGTTTTTTCTATGCTCGGCCAAAAAGACCACGTTCTCCGGCATCCCAGCCGTCAACCAGTCGCGGAAATCTTTATTTCTGCCGGCGAAAGTCGCTATCACCTTCATTCTCCTCCCCCCTTTCTGTAGTAAGGGTTTTCAAAGACCTTCCCGCAATAGATGCATTCCGTTGTTTCCTCATCTGGCCGCTCCCATGCTGAATACATCTTCCGCCCGCAGTAGGGGCATGTCCAGCTGACCATTACGCTACCACCTCCTTTTTCAGTGCCG
>DUNL01000273.1 GCA_012839385.1 Clostridiaceae bacterium | reverse complement strand
GAGAGAGTTTAACTGATAGTAATTTTAGGTACGAATTTCACTTTAAACAAAGAGTGAGTGGCGATATAGTTTTTAGTGAATATCGTGTTTTTAAGGACACAAGTCGAAAATATTCAATAAAATCTCAAATAGTAAAAGGTTCAATTGAAAATGCCGATGTTATGGAAGAAGTAATAAATAAGTGCATCGATGAGCGTATAAAAAGAGTCCTTGATGATAATGTTTCTTATGCAGGGATTTTATCAACGAGAAACAATAATACTTTTGTAAACCGTGTAAATGGTTACTTTTATTTTAAGAATTATTTTAAGAATAGAAAATAGGAGATAAAACTATGAGAAATAATAACAATAACACAAATAAACCAGTGGACAAGGTAGAACAATTTGCCATGGAGTTAAACAAGTATGTTTATAAACACTGGTCAAGTACTGTCCAGAAAACAAAGGACGGAGATTTTCTACTAAAGGGAGTTAACTTTGGTAAAAAGTCAAATGATTATATAGTTAAAACAAAACGATTAACACCAGCTGGTAAAAGACCATCCACAAGGGTAGATTTATATATTTTCTTCAAAGGTGAGGAAAAGAAGTTAAACTACGGTAAACATCGTAAATATTTAACTCATCTATATAAAAGACTTTGTATGGGATATGCTCCTCACAATTCTTCCAATAGAACCAAGCAGAATCCTGAATTGATTAAGAAGTTATCACGGGAGATTCGTGAGAATAAAGAGAACTTCACTCTTGGGAAGACCTCGCTCTCTGGTCAGGTTAAACTTGGCATGATGAGACTGGAGTTTAAACCAGCAAAGATGGGTACTCGTGATGTTATTAAACGGAAGTTATATATTGACGAGTCTTTGGTTTTATCAGGCAATCAGCTGAGTGTTTTGGTGGATGCGTATAAAAACAAGTCCAAGAAAGAGAAGAAAAAGGCAAAAATCAAAGAAACAAAGGATATTATTGATGAATTATTAAAATAGTTTAAATAAACCCTTGACGGTATTCGTTTTATATACTATATTATATATCAGTTAAGGGCGAGGGATATAGACCCAGAAACCCACCTACCAAACCAACTTATATAAAAGGACAAACCTTATGAATATCACTCAATCTTATAAAGTTTTGAAAAGCATCCCAGTAAAAAAAGCAATCATGTTAAAGGGAGTACATGGAATCGGTAAGACGGAAGTCGTCCGTCAAATTGCAAAAGAAATCTGGAATCTACCTTGTGTCGAACTACAAGGTTCACAGCTAAGTGATGTGGGAGACTTGGTTGGACTTCAAAAATTAGGTAAAGACGGAGGAACCTACTGGGAACCTCCTTACTGGTATCCTCGCGATGGTAAACCAGTCTGCTTATTTTTAGATGAATTGAACCGTGCAGACGCACCTATCAAGCGAGCACTCATGCAACTTAGCAATGACAAGCAGGTCTTGGATATGAAACTACCACTTGGGAGCAGAGTCGTGGTCGCCATGAACCCAGGTGAGGATGGTAACTACGATGTTATGGAGATGGACTTTGCGGAGTTATCACGCTTTGCAATATTTGACTTCGAACCTACCGTCGAGGAAGGACTAAACCACTTTAGAAAAGTGGGAGTACACTACAGCGAGGGAGAGAACTCCGAACGCTTTAAAGAAGTAACAGCACATCCTGCTGTGATAGATTTTATCGAAGAAAACCCTACACTTTTTGACCCACCAAAGAAAATCGACGCATCTCACTACGGTAGAGTTTTGCCTTGCCGACGCTCATGGTTTGGAGTCTCCGAAGTGCTTTGGAACATGGAGTGGGATGGTGACATGGACTTGGATGTCTTGACCATCACTTTAGCAGGGTATATTGGCATGGAGAATGCCTTAATGTTTAGAACTCACTACTCATCCTTTGAGAGCGGACTAACAGCAAAAGAACTCCTTGAGACCAAAAACTTCAAAAAGATTAAAGGTTCTTTAGAGGACTTTATGAAAAAAGGTAAAGTAGAGATGCTCCGCTTTGCAAAAGGAATCTCCTTGTACCTAAAGGAAAACGATGCTGACCTTGGACGGAAGACTGAGAAGGTCGAGTATCAGAAACTAGTAGCTAAAAACCTATATAACTTCTTTGACTTTTTGACTCCTGAGTTAAAGGTGAGTGTATACTCCGATGTCG
>DUNL01000054.1 GCA_012839385.1 Clostridiaceae bacterium | reverse complement strand
TCCTATCGGAATCTAGAATTCTACTCGATACAAAGGTGAAAAAACAACTTGACCAACAGTTAGAAGCAGGTTGGGCCGATATTAGAGATAGATATGAGTTAGCAGGGTGAATTAGTTCATTGAACCTTTAAGTGGGAGTTTTGAAAACAAATTGGGTGAATATAGGTCTACTAAATGTAGGTCTTGATAAGTGGACTTTTTGGAGTATGCCCTACCCAATTTATGGAGGAATAGATGTATTCTAAGAAATGGAGACTCTACTTGGTGACTCACCTAACAGATTATCCATGTTTTTTTCTAATGGCTCATTACAAGCGTAGCGACTTTAGAAACATCAATGAAAGTCTTTATTGAGAAAAACTCGTCTTGATTTTAAGCTTAGAAACAACAATGGTTGCAACATTGGTCCAGAAACTCTTGTGTCTAATGGGTTTCTGGATCTCACTTTTTCTTAAATTATGTGAAAATTCTGATTATCTTTAGGCAGTTGGGTATCAATCAAGGCGGCGCTGCTAAATCTATGGAGAAACTCTCTTCTGGCTTTAGAATCAACCGCGCCGGCGACGACGCTGCAGGCTTGGCCATTAGTGAAAAGATGCGTGGTCAAATCAGAGGTCTAAAACAGGCTGGTCGTAATGCTCAAGACGGTATTTCTTTGATTCAGACATCTGAGGGTGCCCTCAACGAATCACATGCCATCTTGCAAAGAATGAGAGAACTAGCTGTGCAGGCTGCTAATGATACGAACACTGATTCGGATAGACTTGAAATCCAAAATGAAGTTGAACAATTGAAATCCGAATTGGATAGAATCGGTAACACAACGGAATTTAACACAAAAAAGCTTCTTGATGGCTCTGCAACCGGTGTTATAGAGGCTATTGACGGCTCCGCCCGGGTTAATAACAACTCCGCTCTGAGTTTCGCGAATTTCGATGTTATTCAGGGAGAAGCAAAGACTAAGGCAGAAGTAAGTGGAGCGTACATGATCATTAAGGTCGACCAATCGTTGGATACCGACGGAAATGCGGTATTTGATGCCGATGACTACAATATTATTGGTCCCGATGGTAAAGTAAGTACACTAATTAGTGTAGAAGATGACGGTATCACGTTTGCAGATGGACTGATAAAAGATGATTCCACCAAGTTGACATTTGCGGATGGCGGTACTCTGACCGATCTTAAGGTTGGAGAAGGAATGACTTTTGTATTCAGTGCTGCTAAAGAAGCCTCGAGTGATCTTGATAATTCTATCATGCTTCAAATCGGTGCTAATGCAGGTCAGACTACGTTTCTTGCTATTGATGATATGCGTTCTGAGGCCCTTGGTGTGAGTGATATAGATGTTTCTACCAAGTTTGGTGCCCAAGTTGCTATTGAAACTGTGAATAATGCAATTGAATCGGTTTCAGCACAACGTAGCGCACTCGGTGCAATGCAGAACCGTTTAGAGCACACCATTAGCAACCTAGGTACTTCTGCCGAAAACCTCCAAGCCGCTGAGTCCCGTATTCGCGACGTTGACATGGCTGAAGAGATTATGGCATTCACCAAGAACAACATTCTACAACAGGCAGCCACTGCAATGTTGGCCCAAGCTAACATGGCTCCTCAGAGTGTATTACAACTTCTTGGATAAAAATTCAAAACGGGCTAAACCCCGCATTAGAGGGCCTCGGCAACGGGGCCCTTTTTAAACTATTGTTTAAATGGATGTGAATTAGTATGTCAAATTCTCAAGCCGCAAGACAAATTGTATTAGATGGCTTACAAGAACAAATCACTACTTTAGTTGAAGCGGATCAAATTGATACAGCGGATTTGTTTTTACAAGAATACATAAAACTAGCTCCTGAGGTAATTGAACGCTTTGCATTAGAAGCCCTTGTTAGAATTGGGCAGGATGAATTGAACAGTGCCATCAGTATCCTGAACAAAGGTTTTGCCATTCATCCCAATTCATTTGATTTATTATTCAACCTAGGTTTTGCTTATCAATTAAAGGGTGACGTTATATCAGCTCGTAATGCTTATGCTCAAGCCCTGGAACTAGCGAAGACGCAGGAAGAAAAAGATGATCTAGAGCAAGTATTATCCGCAATGTAGTAGAAATGTGGGATAATCATCTTTATAAAATAGAGGAGGTTTTACCAAATGACAGATCTAAGTAAAGAGATTTTTGGTCTTTTAAGCGGAGATGTAGATCAAATGTCTGAAGATGAGTTGAGGCGACTAGTCAAACATTTGCAGAGTAAAATGGCGGGGACTTATCTTTATTGGGTAGGACACTGGAATGATGCCAACCGGGCAGTAAGTACTCGTGATGGTCGCTTTGTTGCAAATCAAGAAGTAATAGACTTTTTGAGCAAACAGGACTAGTGTTTAAGGGTTTTTAGATTCTAGCGAATTGACTTCGGAATTTACGAGTACCAAGCTAGTGCGTTGAGGTAGAAGTTGGGATTAGTTTTTCCTAGTTATTCCCTCCGTGTTACTTGCCAAATCAGGTGGCATAGGTGGCAAGCGAAGTGGTAATCACTTACTGCAAAATTATCTGGAACTTCACTGTAAAAAAACCTTTGGGGACACGGTTCCTCACAAAGCCATTACCTAAGGGCTTTTAGGTTTTGACACTCACTTAAGAAATAAGATTATGGAGTGAGATAACATTTGTCTTGATTTATAGCCCAACAAAATTGGACGTACATCACCCTAGTCAAAAATCCAGCTTTTTAGTGTAACAAACCAAATTATAAATACATATTATTACCTTGAACCTAGCAATTAAACCCTGCTAGCTCTAATTAACCCTTAGTGG
>DUNL01000221.1 GCA_012839385.1 Clostridiaceae bacterium | reverse complement strand
TGAATATAAAATAAATGCATCAGCGCAAGCTGTTCATTGGTCAAATTTACCAATTATTAATTCCTCCTTTTGAATTGAGATAAAGTAAGCCTCATAAATAACAGGTATTTAGAGGCTTACTCACGGCTATCCAGTAATTGTTTTAATAAGCACCAGGCAGAACACCAGCAATACATGCTCTAATATCCCACCGGCCTTGATTAATGGGATGCCAAACCGCTTCTTTACCGGCCAAAACAACGGTATTCCCGCAGGATTTAGCATATCTGTTGCTAAGTGTGATATATACCCAATTGCAATCATTTCTAGGTATTTTTGTGGCACAAGAAGACTAAACAAAGCCACAAACAAACCAAATCCCATCAAAGAATGCGTTATAGTTCTATGACCGAATATAAAGTTTATTGTTTTAGATACTGCTTTGTGGTTTCCACCTACTTTAGATGCAGGTAGATCTATATCAGGCAAAAGTGCCGATGCCGCACAGATGCTTGCAGTTAAGATAAGATTGTTTGTATCTTTAAAGATCAATGCACCTGCTGTAGCACCAGCAACAGCATGAGTATACCAAAGCATTCTTTATTCCTCCTTGTCATTGCTTCTTAATTCGTGATTTGGTAAGGATAATCTAAATTCTTTTGTTTTTTGTAATACTCTTCCACTCTTAAAGCCCTAGTCTGCCCGGT
The DNA here is from genome assembly GCA_012839385.1 of Clostridiaceae bacterium. Lineage (GTDB taxonomy): Bacteria > Bacillota > Clostridia > Saccharofermentanales > DTU023 > UBA1046. The sequence continues at coordinate 1,167 of DUNL01000221.1, read as the reverse complement.
CGTTGCATTAAATGTAGCTCCATAAATTTCGGTTCCTCCATTGAAAAATAACTGATTTAAAATCGTAAATGTTATCGTGGCTGCTGTTATATTTGTTGCTATATTTTGTGGGCTTGATACTGCAATGTCTTGACAAGATTCCTCTGATGGAAAGAGGGTATCTGTATCTTCTAAGATGTCGGGATAATAATATCCTACAGGTGGAAGAATAATCTTCTTTCTTCCCTTTGCTCCCATAACCACTTGCCCTGACCATTCATCGTTTCCGCTATCTATGTAGATCATCAGATCAGGAAAATCCATGAATGTTTGGTAAAATAGTTGTCGAGTTTTATTATTATCTACACAGCCTATTAAGACTGTAACTGTAGGGTAAAAGTCTAACTTTCTTTCCCATAGAAGATCATTTAGTACTTCTTGATCTTCTATATAATGTGAGTGATACGGTATATTCATCTTATAGACATACCCATATCGCTCACTTAATACTTTTACCTTTGACCTTCCGACATCTTCTTCTATGAAATTCTGTCGGATAAGGTTCTTTTTCTCAACTATATCACCATCGGCAAGCAGGATTTGGTAATGCTTACTATTTTCTTGTGCGGCTATAAGGCGAGCCAGGTGGTAAAAAACATACCCACCTGTGCCCCCCAGCCCTGCAATAACAAACCTTGGATAACACCGAGAAGTTCCGAAATTAGGGAGAAATCCCTCGTCTTGTCTTGAAAAATCTAGACTCAACTTCATTTATCAACCCTTCTTTCCTGCGGAAACTACAGGTACTATCACAAAAGGTTCATTGCTATCCTTATCTTGAATTTCCCAGTGCCATTTTACACGGTTTTCCGAAAGCTCGGGGAAGTCTTTTTCCAGTTTTTGTCGTAGTATCTCAAGTTCCCCACTTTCCCCTTCCTTTTTAAGCTCTTTTGCAAGCCTGATGTTCTCTAGCCTTTCAGCTAAAGAAACTTCTATTTTATGGCCTGCATAACAAACCATAAAAGACTTACTGTCCGGTATTTTTTCCACCGGTCTTAAGTCTTTCTTTACCTTCTTTTCCTCTTTTTTAACAATTTCATCACCAAACATATTAAGTTGTGCCACTTAAAACTCCTCCTTTTGTTTTAATTTAGATGTTCAATCCATTCTTTAAAGTTTCTATCAAGC
>DUNL01000091.1 GCA_012839385.1 Clostridiaceae bacterium | reverse complement strand
CGTGTTGGTTGATTTTCCATTCCTTGAGATGAGTTGCTGGGCCTTCACTATCACCTCTGGAGAATCAACATATCTTTCGGGATTGTACGTGGTCTTTTCACCAAGTTTGATGATTGGGTATAATCGTTTTTTAGCGGTCTTGGTATTATGGTGTGGGTCCCCTAAAAAATGCAAATTTGATGACGTTTCTTTATTTTGAGCGATGTATTCAAACTTATCGGCCAAACAATCCCTCCGGAGCTTCTGTTGATCAGTTGTAGCGCGGTAAGATATACTTTATTATCGTCAATGAGGTTAATATCGTTTGTTGGGATAATATATTACGATGATAGACTATCCCCTTAGAGTGCATATCGCGCCAGTCGGCTATGACATCGATAGAGTGGTTTTGCCGCTGAAAATGATGGCAGCAGATAGAGTCTGGTTGGTCAAGGAAAGAAATGAGCAGGAGGATAAGGGCGCCATATACTTCCAAAAAGTAACTGATTGGTTAGCTACGAACCTCTCTCAGTGTGATATTAATATAGAGACCTGTGATCTGATCAACCGCGATTTATATGATATCCTTCGGACGTACAGGAAAATTATTGAAATTGAGTCTGCCAATCATATTTATATCAACGTTTCAACGGGAACAAAAATACATTCGATCGCCGGGATGCTTGTTTCAATGATCTTCAAGGAGGATAAGATGGATATATCGCCGTATTACGTTGTCCCACAAGATTATGATGGAAAAACCGAAGATGGACGAACCGTGGTTACCGGATGTAAAGAAATCTTTCCCATACCCAGTTATAAGATTGAAAAGCCCCGGGACGACCTGATCGCTGTACTGAAGATCATTCGTGAATTGACGCAGGGCGGCGCAAGGCTCACCAAGAACATCCTCATAGACGAACTTGACAAAATGCACTATTTAGAGATTCACGCCAAGCAAGGTCGTTCAAAACAGGATGAGAAATCGGCCAAATATAGGGCTTTGGATAGAAAATATATCCAGCCCCTTACCGACTGGAATTTTATTGAAGTTCTGGGGGATGGCAGGCGGAAGGAGATCCGGATTACCCCCGAAGGGGAAAACATCCTGGTATTTTTAGGTTAACCTGAGCCTTATTTTGGAGGAACGATCATATTCAAGTTCTCATAAACTGGCGCATGATATCGACAATAACACCGCTGCTCAGACCGTGCCAGAGAACTGGAAGTTTCAAGTTTTTTTCTGTCGTGCATAAGCGAAACGATTTTGAGGAGGGCAGCATCGTTCCAATCAATGGGACACGGGGCTCCGGCGGTTCGGAACAGTGCTGGGGATAGGAACGCTGGGGCACGGTGTTAAAGTTCCCCGGCAAACGCTTTCTGGAGGAGGCTGGGGATAAGGGCTTCGAGATCTTGTTCTATTTCTGATTGTAGAGATTTCAAACTTGTAATCCTTGCCTGCAATAAATTGAGATGATTTACTATGTTTAGTTGGACTGATTTTAAGGGAACAGGTATTTTAATCGTTTTAATTCGACCGACGCTGAGATTATATAATCCACTTGTGGTTCGACTCCTCTCAAGCATCTGCATCTGACCGCATGGACTATTTAGATATAGATTCAAGTATTCAGGATCGACTAATTCTTGGTTTGGGCGAATACGGATTACATGATTTTGATGGACACATTCGGGGATCTCGCCCCTGAACAATGCTGTTCTTCCAATTTGCTCTATACTTCCATTTCCTTCGATGACAAGGACGTCCCCCGGTAGTAAGCGCCATTTCTCAAGTTCCTCATCAGATACCTCAAAGAATCGAGGGTCACTTGTGTCGATGAAGTTTCTTTGGACGTGTGCAACGGTTATGTACCGTACTGGGTTCTTTTGTGGGATCCTTTTCTGACTCTTTTGGATGCCTCCTTTTATCTCGCATATATTTTCATCCATTGGTAATACAGGATAACCGTTCTCAAATATCTTAGATGAATGGCTTCCAAGTAAAATTTCGCCCTCACTCACTGCCGCCTCCCGCTGCCGCCGCGCCTCATCGATCCGCTCCATCAGGCGATCAAGGATGGCGGCGATGCGCTGCTG
>DUNL01000010.1 GCA_012839385.1 Clostridiaceae bacterium | reverse complement strand
TGAGAAGGGCATCCTTCGTGAAGTCAACATCCTCCTGTGAGACACCTTCGCGGTAACGCGCCATCAGGTCCCTGAAAATCTCCACTGATTCAAGGGTTGCAGTTGATCTTACTGCTGAGCTGGCATTGAAATAACCGTAATTCTTCATCGCAACGAGATTGGTTCTGGCCCCGTAGGTATAACCCTTCTCCTCCCTGAGGACCAGGTTGACATAGCCGTTGAATGAACCTCCCAGCTTGTAGTTGGCGACATATGCAGGGTAGTAGTCGGGATGACCCCTTGGTATGGCAGGTGCCCCGATGAAAATATTCGACTGCTTTGCATCAGGAATGTTCACGAACCAGACGCCGGACTTTTCAGGTGTCTGTGCGGGCAAGACCTCAGGCATCTGAACCTCTTTGGCAGCCCAGTTGCTGTTCAGCGATGCAAGCGCTTTCTCAACCCTTGACTGGTCAACGGCTCCCACAACCAGGAAGCGCGAGATTGAAGGAGAGAGATTCTTCTCATAGAATGCCTTGAGCTGATCCATGGTCATCGCCTGTACGCTCTCTGGAGTGCCGGACACATCGGTGGCGTAAATGTTATTCTCACCCATGATCAGATTTCTGAGCGCGTTAGAGCCCAGATATGTGGGATCTATAGAGCTCCTCCTGAGGCTGTTGAGAGTGCGGGTTCTGGCAAGTTCAAATGCAGCAGAGTCCCACCGGGGCTGTAGCAGCATCTCCTCAACAATGGCAAGGGTCTTTTCAAAATTGCGGGCGAGAGTATTTACGCTTACGGTAATATATTCACTGCCTCCTCCGATCCAGATGCTGGCTCCCAGGAGGTCAATCTCCTCCTCAAGCTCCTCAGGGGTTTTGTTCCTGGTACCCTCATTGAGCATGGCTGCCATCATACTGGCAACGCCCGGCGCATTTATATCATCAAGCATATGACCTCCCTCGATGACAATCTCGTACTGTACTAGAGGCACTTCCGTGTGACGTATGCCGTAAAGCTTCATGCCGTTCTCCAGTGACGACTTCCATATCGTCGGAACGGTGACAGATACATCGGGACCAAGCGGTGGCTGAACCGAACGGTCGAAAGATGTCGGGGTCTTCTTAATCTCTTCAACAACACCGGCTTCCACCTTTACCTCCGTTGCAGTCAGTATGTTCTCCTCCACGATGCCTGCATCAATTGAGCCTTCCACTGCAAGATCAACCTTCCCCTTCGGGACAAAACTGGTGGCAACGTAGTTTTTCCCCTTGATATATTTTTCATATACCCTCTTCACGTCGTCAATAGTAACAGCCTTCAGCGCCTCCATATCCTGCTTGTAATAACCGGGGTCACCGGCATACATGTTGTATTCAGCAAGCTGTTTCGACTTGCCGTCAACGCTGCTGATCCTGTTGTAAAAATAGGTCTCCTGTCCTGCCTTGACTTTTTCCAGGTCCTTCTCGGTAAATCCCTCGGCTTCAAAGCGTTCAAAGGATTCAAAGATGGCATTTTCGATATCCGCAAGAGAAACACCGGGATTGGCGCTGACTGATATGCGGAAAGTGCCGGCAAGCAACTGTGCCGAGTTGTAGGCACCCACACCGGAGGTAAGCTTCTTCTCTTTAACGAGAACATTGTACATCGGCGACTTCTTGCCACCGGCAAGGATATTACTCAGAATGTTCAGTGCATAGGAGTCAGGATTGTACATCTCAACCGTGGGGAAAGCCATCGTGTATTGTGCAGTATTGGCGAAGTTGTCTTCGTGATATAGTTTTTTCGTCTCAGCAAGTGTTACTGGCATGGGAGACATTTTCTCAACATCGGCACCTGCCGGAATCTCGCCAAAATACTTCTGAACCAATTCTTTAACTTCAGCGACGTCAAAATCTCCTGCAATCGAAAGGGTTGCATTGTTTGGTATGTAATAACGCGCGTGAAACTCCTTCACATCGTCCACTGTGGCATTGAAAAGATCCTTCATCTCACCGATAGTTGTCCAGCTGTAGGGATGGCCTTCAGGGAACAACGCTTTAGCCATTACCGTCGACGAATGACCATAGGGCCTGTTGTCATAGTTCTGGCGTTTTTCATTCTGAACCACGTTCTGCTGAATGGCAAAAGCCTGCTGTGTAATGGTGTTTGTCAGGTATCCCATGCGGTCAGATTCCATCCAGAGCACCAATTCCAGGGCATTTTTAGGTACGGTTTCATAATAATTGGTACGGTCCTGGTTGGTTGATCCGTTCAGTGTTCCGCCGGCAGACTGGATGAGCCTGAAATACTGATCTTCCGGAACATTTTCACTCTGCTGGAACATCATATGCTCAAACAGGTGTGCAAAACCGGTACGGCCAGGAACCTCACGGCTGGAACCTACATGATAGTAAATTGATACTGACACAATGGGATCAGAGTGATCCTGATGCAGAATTACATTCAGACCATTTTCCAGTTCGTATTTTTCGAACGGAAGCGACAGTTCATCAGCTGCCTTCCTCTGACAGGAGACTGCTATGACAAACAACAAGATCAAAGATGCTTTCAACAAGTTCTTCATGATTTTGGAGATTGGGTTAACTGATTGAATTATATTCAGCTAATTTACAGATTATCCTCTTCATAACCGGCCTCTTTTAACATTTATTCACATTCTCCTCCTGAACGGTAACCCGCGAAAGATGCTGCAACAGTCCATTTTACTTCTTTTTGGGTATCATAAG
>DUNL01000120.1 GCA_012839385.1 Clostridiaceae bacterium | reverse complement strand
GTCTTCACAGATATAGATCGGCAAATCGCTGCTTTGAATATTTCAGCCAGCGTTTCGTCCAACAGTCCGGCGCGCAATAGGTTGGATATGATCAGATTGGCCTCTTGCTGCGTTAAATAATCCGGCATTTCTTGAAATAGGTGCCGGATTGCCTCTGCCGCTGAGGAAGTACTAATCCTCTTGATAGTAATTGAGCCGCCACCACCACGCCTGCTCTCTACCACATAGCCGTGATTGTTAGAGAAGCGGGTTGTGAGCACATAACTGATCTGCGAGGGAACAACTCTAATTTCCTCCGCCAGCTTATTGCGCGAAATCTCCACTATGCCGTTATGTTGATCAAGTAGATCATCAATCATCCGTTCTATACGATCACTTATATTGGACATTAATGTCACCTTCATTTCTTTCTATCAATTAGACCTGACCTACCTCCTTAACCGAATATCAATCCGGTGTTATCGGCACAATCAGGACTTAAGGCAAGCATAAGTCAAGTAACTTTGACTTTGACTTTCTTTGTCCTTCAATATCTTAGCAACTCTATGCCGGACAGTCAACTACTTAAATTATTCTTCGCGCATATGTTACAGTGAAAATTCGCTTGTCCTTAACTTATAAGCCGACAAGATTTATTCTATTAGAGATTGTAGGTGCACAAATAGAAAAAGTGTAGATTGTAGGTATACAAGTCTCTTGGCGATCCGGAAATTTACAGCGGGTTTTGAGTCAATTGTCTAAATTATTGATAACTTGAACCGCGTTCGATTGTAATCAGAGGATTAAGATCCGGTTCCGCGTCAAAAATTCTTCGTAACAATACTTGTTTAATCTCGTCATCCTCCAGAGGATAATCGTCGGGGATAACAAGGTCAAAGAACAAGCTGGCGCGCTCCTTACTTCGCATTAGTCGAACGTCATGGAGCTTGAACCGATCAGACATAGTATGGATAAGAGAAGATATTTTTTCTTTATAAGCCGCCAGCTCCGGATCGTCAATAATGATAGGATCAATATGAATAATCAAGTGAATTCCCTGTTGATACAAAATATCGCGTTCTATGCGATCAATCAGCTCATGACTCGCCAAGGAGGGCATGGTAGCGTCTACCTCGACATGGACTGAGGCGAAGGTCTTACCCGGTCCATAATCATGTACTAGCAGATCGTGCATACCCAGCACATCCGGATAGGACAGAATCATATCTTCCAACTCAAGCACCAGTTCTTGGGGTGGAGCCGCGCCCAACAAGGAAGTAGCCGTATCGCGCAGAATAATAAATCCGGAGTAAAAAATAAAAAGCGAGACCAAAAGTCCAATCCAGCCGTCCAGTCGCAGACCGGTAAAGTGAGCGATTAGAGTAGTGAGCAAAACTGATGAGGTAGTGACAGCATCCGCCAAACTGTCAGTTGCGGTAGCGCGAAAAACTTGGGAATCAATCATTTCCCCGGTTCTACGATAACTGTTCCATTGCCATAGCTTTAGAAAAACAGAGAAGACCAGGATCACTGCCACCAACCAATCCATGGTAATCGGTCGCGGCTTGATAATCCTGTTAACAGAAGTCTTAAGCAATTCCCAGGCGACAAGCAGGATAATCAGCGCGACAACAGAAGAAGCCAGATACTCGAAACGGGCATGCCCGAAAGGATGTTTTTTATCCGGCGGCTTAGCCGAGAGTTTAAAAGAGAGTAAAGAAATTAGCGAGGCCACCATATCCGTGGCATTGTTCCAGGCGTCAGATGTGATAGCGATACTGCCGGCAATCGAACCGGCCACAAATTTTATAGCGGCCAGCAAAATATTACTGGCGATACCGAGGCCGGACATTAGGCTTCCGTAATTTTTTCTGACCAGCGGGTCCTCAACCTGCTCATGATTTTGAATTAAAAGCTTTGCTAATCTCTGCACTAACATGACATTATTGTATCATTTGGAGGCATCTGTAGGCCTCGCAAGCCGAAAGTTAGTATCTCTAAATGGGGACCATGTCATCTATTTAGATAAGGAGAAACGTATTAGAGAAGCTTAGTCTCGCTAAGTGGGAAGAAATTCATTTGTTTGGAGTCTGTTCGGACAAGCGATCTAAGAGACGGGTGACCTTGGCCAGAGGCAAGCCCATTACATTATAGTAATCGCCTTTGATAGCGGAGATAAATACCGCCCCATAGTCCTGGATACCATAGGCGCCTGCCTTATCTAACGGTTCACCACTGGCTACATAGTCTTTGAGGCGCCGCTCCAAAGCCGAGTCCAGATCCAAAAAACTGACTTCTGTCGTCTCAGCTAGACTATGCTCAGACAGCAAGACACCGTCCGCCGTTACCGACAATGCGCTTACCCCAGTATGGACCAGATGCGTTTTGCCGGACAAGCGGCGTAGCATAGACTCAGCCTCATAGGCATCTTGAGGCTTGCCTAGAATATCTTGATCCAGGCATACAATTGTATCCGCGGCCAAAATGACATACCCGGACGGGTCGCCTTCGTCAAAAAATCTCTGTTCAGGAGTCATGTTCACAGTAGCTTCTGCTTGACGCGAGACAGAACCGAACCCTTCGCTATTTGTCACAGAGCCGGACCGCTTTTCTTCTGACATTTCCGGGCCTCTATCTGGAGCGCAGGCGCGGGAAAAAAGCCGTTCAATGGCCCGGGCCCCTTCTGAAATAAGCTCACTGAGTACAGCTCGCCCTTTAGCCAGAGCCAATTGTTTCACTAATTCACGATGAATCGCGCGGTCAGTTAAGGAAGCAAGTTCCCGCAGAACTTGTTCCTGAACACTATGCTCATCGATATGGGCGACTCGAATCCGAAACGGATAGCCAATAAGGGCTAACAGTTCAGCTCTACGCGGGGAACCACTTGCCAGCACAATTTTCATATCATCTATTATACATTATTCCTGATTGCCGACTCGACACTTGTCAGCTAAGGACTTGAAAATAATATATGGCGCGACGAAGGCTACAGTATAATAATTTGTATGAGGACAAAGAAGGTTAAAGTCTGGGCACATAGGGGAGCCAGCGCTGACTATGTTGAGAATACTTTACCGGCTTTCGCGGCCGCTATCGCGTTAGGCGTTGATGGCGTAGAGCTGGATGTTCAGCTTAGTTTAGATGGCCAAGCGGTAGTGGCGCATGATGAAAACCTGCAGCGCTTGGCGGGCAAAGATGTCATGATTAATAGTCAAAGCTGGTCTCAGCTCAAAAAGATCAATATCGCCGCTAATAGAGGCGGTAGGGAAAGAATGCCACTATTAAAAGAAGTCTTAGAACTTTTGAATCCGACAAATATTTTGGTAAATATTGAGCTAAAGAACGCTTTGCTGACTTATCCGGACCTTGAACAAACTGTAGTTGATCTAGTCAGTGAACAAGCTATGACGGATAGAGTCATTTATTCTACATTTAATACTGAGAGTGTAGTACGTCTCAGCCGTTTAGTCGACCCTGGCCGTTGCGCGCTGCTCTATGCCTATCTGCTAACAAGGCCGGTTTGGCTAAGTAGAATTTTAGGCATCAGGATTCTTCATCCCCATTACAAAGTCTTAAAAATACCGGGCTATTCAGCTTTTTGCCAGCGCCATGGGATAAAGATACACACCTGGACCGTGAACAAGGAGCAGGATATTCTCAGAATGCTGAGAATAAAGCCGAACGCTATTATAACGGATCATCCTGAACTAGTCTTCAAGCTTATGAGGGAGCGTCCTTGACAATAGATTCATCTTCAGCCATTGTCGCTTCCGAGGATAGGAACAAAGATCTGATTTTACCGGCTATGGCGCGGGGCTTACGCGCCGCCCCGCGATAGACAATCTGCGGCTTATGTCCGGCATGAAATTGCAGTTGATCTTTCGTTTTATCTACTGTTAGCAATCTGGAAATTAAATCCATATCAGATTTACTATCCTGGCCGAAGTAGAAAACCACATCCTGTCCTCTCACCGCGATTCGTGAAAAACCCGCTTTACCGCCCCAAGAACGTATATAAGCGATATCAACCAGAGTGAGAGCCTCATAGGGCAAGTTGCCATAGCGATCACTTAGTTCATCTATAACATCACTATAATCTTTTCGTGTCTCTAAATCGGCAATACGCCTGTACATGTCTATCCTCTGGGCGTCGTCACGGATATAATTTTCCGGCAGAAAAGCGTCAAGCTCCAACTCCACCAGGGCGTGCGCCGGCGGTACTTTAATTTCAACCCCGGTCAGCTCCTTCACCGCCTCATCCATCATCTTGCAATAGAGATCATAGCCGACAGCGCCCAAATTACCACTTTGCTCCGGCCCCAATAGATTTCCCGCCCCTCTGACTTCCAAGTCCCTGAGCGCTATTCTAAAGCCGGAACCAAGCTCCGTGAAATCTCGGATCGCCACTAGCCTTTTCTCTACATTCTCAGTCAAGACCTGATTTTTCGGATAAGTAATATAAGCATAAGCCTGACGTTCCGAGCGCCCAACTCTACCTCTGATTTGATAGAGTTGGGACAGACCCAATTTATCCGCGTGTTCAACTACTATCGTATTAACATTGGGCATATCAATGCCGGATTCAATAATTGTGGTACAGACTAAAACATCATAATTACCGTTGATAAAGTCGGTGATCACTTGCTCTAAACGCCTTTCCGACATTTTGCCATGGGCGGTAATTATTCTCACGCCCGGTAATAATTCTCTTAGCCTGGCCGCTTTGGCTTCAACTTTATAGGTGTTATTAAAAAGATAGAAACTCTGACCGCCACGCCCGGTCTCGCGCAGGATCGCGTCCGCCGCTACATCTTCATCGAACTCCATTACATAAGTCTGAATCGGTCTGCGATCCTCCGGCCCTTCCTCCAGAAGCGAAATATCTCTAATGCCGGACAAAGACATATGGAGCGTGCGCGGGATCGGTGTCGCGGTTAAGCTAAGTACATCCAGAGTCGGATAGCGATCTTTAATCACTTCTTTATGGTCAACGCCAAAGCGTTGTTCCTCATCAATAACTAACAGCCCCAAATCAGCAAAAACAACATCCTTCGACAGCAAGCGGTGCGTACCGACAACAATATCAACCCGCCCCTCCTTTAGCTCCCGCAAAGTTTGCTTTTGTTCCTGCTCGGATACGAAACGACTCATCATCCTGATATTAGCTGGGAAATCTCCCAGTCTTTTGACCAGTTTATTAAAATGTTGCTGCACCAGAACCGTAGTCGGAGCCAAGAGAGCGGCTTGCTTACCGTCCATAATGCATTTAAAAATGGCCCGGAAACAAACCTCCGTCTTGCCAAAACCTACATCCCCGCATAATAGACGCTCCATCACCCGCGGCTCTTCCATATCATGCTTAATCTCGGCGATGACGCGCAGTTGATCTTCTGTCTCTTCATGGGGAAAGGCAGCTTCGAACTCCTGCTGCCACACTGTGTCAGGCGAGAAAGCATAGCCTTTAATCTGCCTTCTCTTCGCGTAGAGGGCTACCAGATCAGTCGCCAGCTTTCTGATTGACTCCCTGGCCTTAGTCTTCTGACGCTCCCATTCGGTACCACCCAGTTTTGACAAACGCGGTTTCTTACTATCGGTACTGATATACTTTCTGATTTGATCCAAAGCGTCAACAGGAATATAGAGATCACCGTCAGCATATTTTAGATGTAAATAGTCCCGCTCACCACTGGAAGTTCTGATCTTCTTCAGATTCTGATATCTGGCGATCCCATGGTCTTCATGGACCACTAATTCACCCGGCTCCAAATCAGAAAACAGATTTATTGTCTGTCCCCCACCAAATCTCCGACGCCGAACAGGTTTATCAATGCCGAACAGATCTTCTGAACCCAGTACAGAGATTTTCGCCTCCGGCCAATAAAAACCTCGAATCAATATTTCCTCCGAGATAAAGCTGTTAAAAATATTTTTTTCACGAAGGCGTCCGGAAATTTGTTCCCTGCGACTGGACGACCCAACAAAGAGGGCAGTTTCGCAGCCACTATCCCGCCACTTCTCCAGATCCAAATAGAGATTTTCCTGGCGTCCTTTGTAATGGTCTTGTACTCTGCCGCCCAAATTAAATTCCCTAGCGCCCGGTAGACCATTCCCGGCAGACCTAATCTGAGCCAGAGCGATAAAGCTGCCCTGTTTGTCAATCCAGCGCCTCACGGCAACAGGTGTATTCCTGGCTTCTTCCGTGAGAGGCAGAACCTGATTTTTCTCAATATGAGTAGTTAACTCCTGAAGCCAAAAAGCATAAGCGGAATCTAACTGCTTGCTGAACTTGGCCATCTCGTCCAGCCAGAATCTGGTATCCGGTTGAACATAATCAAGTAGAGTCGTTCTCTCTTGGTAAATAAGCGGCAACCAGCGATCCAGGGCGGCAAAAGGTATTTTGCTCTCCACACGCTCCGCGTCACGTAACCCCATCTGGCGAAGTCGCTCATATTCTTCTCTGGTGCCGCCACGCCTTAGAACAGTGCTGGCGGCAAGTTCGCTCTCTTCACGAATGGCAGAAGCCAACTCCGGAATTTGCTCCTCCTTAAGCAGGAGCTCTCGTGCCGGCGGTATCCTGAAGTCAGCGAGGCTTCGTATTGAGCGCTGTGTTTCCGAATCAATTTGACGTAAGTCGTCAATCTCAATATCAAAAAAGGAAATTCTCAGTCCGACCGGCGGTAATTCCGCGGCCGCGGCGGCTATGATTATGTCAATAACGTCGCCATGGTAGGCGAATTGCCCCGGCTGTTCAGCTAGCTTGACTCGTTCATAACCAATAGCTGATAGCCGCGCGCAAATTTCTGTCGGTTCAACCACATCTCCTTGTCGCAGTACAATTTCCGCTTCCGCGTAGACCGCGACCGGGGGTAGACTGTCCAACAGAGCAGACGCCGGCACAACCAATGCTTTATAATCTTCATTTCTGATTTTCTGCAGTATAGCCAGACGCCTTCGTTCCAGATCCCGCGAGGTCGCTTTGGCCTCCAGAAGATGTAAGTCTCGGGCGCTGAAAACATATATTCCCTCGCCCAGAAAAGCCCTCAACTCCTGAGCGGCCAATCTGGCGCGCAGCTCATCCGCGACCAGCACCCAGAACGGTGTCTTTTCGCGCGCGTAAATCAGGCTTTGCAGGAAGGATTTCTGCGGGTCGGAAGGGCCGAACAGATTAATGGGAGTTTGCGTGGAATAATCTTTCTTTATTGACTTAAGATAATGCGAAAAAGCGGTGAAGTTTTTATCAGCGTCCGCGTTTTGTGACCATAATTGTAGAGGAGGCTTATTTACATCCATGATTCGCTCAGGAGTCCGGCTTGTCCCGTAATCTCTTTCTACAGCATGAGAACTATTCATTTCCTATGAGTTAGCTTTCTAAAATCTCTAATTATATACACTTTGGGCATATGCCAGACCTTGAGATAAAAGCAGTTCTACCGCTGCTGCTGTCTCTTCCAGCGAGTTTTCCACTAGCTTTTTGTGCTGAGCAGGTATCCGTGCCAGCACTATATCTGCCAGATCACCCTCAGGTCTCGGTCCCATACCGATACGGACCCGCTTGAACTGTTGGCTATCCAGATGTGAAATAATTGACTTCAATCCTTTATGACTACCGGCGCTACCCTGACCTCTAAGCCTTATAATTCCCATGTGAAGATCAATATCGTCTACCAGAACTACCACTCTGTCAGGAGGAATTTTGTAAAAATTACAAGCTTCCACTACACTGCGCCCACTATGGTTCATATAAGTCAAAGGCTTTAAGAGTACTACTCTCGTATCGCCAATGTTTCCTTCACCGGTTCGGCCCTGGAAGCGAAGACGCTTCATCTGAATTTGATTTTTCGCGGCTATCTTGTCAATTGCCATATAGCCCAGATTATGCCAGCTCTTTTCATATTTCTCGCCGGGATTACCTAATCCTACAATTAACCAACGCTCAGAAGAAACCCTGGCCTCTGCCTTGCCTATTAACTTTTGTAACCAGGTCATTATTGTTATCTCCTGTGTAGTGCCCAGTTCTCCTTGATCTCAAAGTCCTTGCGGCCGATTGCCAGAGCATTTTTCGGTACATCCCGTGTCACCGTGGTGCCGGCCGCGACATAACTATTGTTCGCTAAACGTACGGGCGCTACCAAACATGATTGACTGCCGATAAAACTATGATTGCCTACATATATTTTCTTTTGTCCGGGGCCTAGATCATGAGCGAAGGCCACCTGACTATCTACAGTCACACCATGCCCCAGATCTGCTTTATTGATGGAGGTCTGATTATAAATATGACAATTTGAACCAAGCCTGGAAGCTTTGATTTCTACATGACTTTCAATGATGCTGTTCTCCCCGATCTCTACACCGTCAAAAAGTCGTACCCAAGGCCCGATCGTACAATTGTTGTCAATCGTAACTTGCCGTGACTCTGTTTGCACCACGACAGAACCGTCACCGACATAAGTAAAATTCAAGGTTGAATAAGGACCGATTGTGCAACCTTTTCCAATGACACAGCTACTGCGTAAGATAGTCCCGGGCATAATAATAGTGTCACAGCCGATGATCACATCATCATCTATCCAAGTAGTTGCCGGATCTACTATTGATACGCCACAGGCCATAAGGCGCTCAAGCACTCTTTGGTTAAGTGCACGAGCGGCAAATGACAGATCTTTACGCTCATTAACCTTGAAAAACTCCAAAGGATCAATATCCATAGTGCTGACGGGGACGCCCATTGCCACCATGATTTCAATTATATCGGTGAGGGGCATATTACCCTCATCACGCGCTTCAATTTTTCGCGCGGCTTCATATAGGATCTCGGTATCGAAGCAGTAAATCCCACTATTAACCTCGGTGATATCTTTGGTCTTTTCGTCAGTTTCCTTATCTTCTATAATGGCGATCAATTGACCGTCTTCACCTCTCACAACGCGCCCAAATCCTTCCGGATTCTCTACCTGAGCGGTCAGAACCAGAGCAGACCAGTTGCCACTCGAGAATTTTTCTAACAAATTAGTTATTGTTTCCGGCCTAACCAACGGAGTGTCACCCGCTACTACAACCGTCGCTCCTTTTCTCTCATACAGAAAAGGCTCCGCCTGTGTCACTGCATGACCGGTACCACGCGGCACTTCCTGTAAGGCAAAAGCTACGGTCTCACCTAATTCTTCTCTTACCTTCTCCTGCCGATAGCCCACTATATACATCTGGTCTTTGATGCCTGCCAAGTCTAAGGCTCTTTTCACCCATCTAATGACAGGTTTACCCGCAACTTCCAGAATGACTTTCGTATCTCCTGTGCACATACGATCATCCTCTGAACCCGCTAGGACAATGGCACAGTTTTCCATATTACCTCCCGTCAAAACATAACTCTAGCCCGGCACCGCGTTCGACCCCAGGTTAGTCTCAAAGTTAAATTTCGATTTTGTATAATCACCAGTTTACCGCTGGTTATAGTCAATTTATTATAGCATGCAAAAGATCGCCTTTTATTTATGATCAGCTTCTCGGTCGATAATTCTAAAGGCTCGGATAAATTTGCTAGCTTACATAATTAATCTTAAAAAAGTCCTCCTTAGGACTAGTGTCAACTTGTCTAGTGATCTGAACACCCAAATCGCGTAGCTTATTAACAAAGTTCTCATAACCGCGCTCAATCAATTCAACCTGCTGAATCTCAGTTTGGCCTTCCGCCACCAGGCCGGCCATCACCATAGCTGCTCCCGCTCTGAGATCATGAGCTTGGACTTCTGTGCCTGCCAACTTTGAACCCCCGGTAACCAAAGCCGAGCGCCCTTGTGTTACTATCCTGGCTGCCATCTTGCGCAAATCATCTACGTATTGAAAACGATTATTCCAGACATTCTCAGTAACTTTCCCTACCCCGTCAGCTTGGGTCAGTAAAACCATGATCTGAGGCT
Source organism: Clostridiaceae bacterium (assembly GCA_012839385.1). Classification (GTDB taxonomy): domain Bacteria; phylum Bacillota; class Clostridia; order Saccharofermentanales; family DTU023; genus UBA1046. Next base: position 3,155 of record DUNL01000120.1, on the reverse strand, counting down.
GCATATCTGTTGGAAAGCCGGGATACGGAGCGGTGACAAAATTCGTTGATCTCAGGACTTGACCCGGTTTCATAGAAACGCTTATTCTCTCTTCTCCTATGGCAAAACTGACGCCCATCTCGCTCAGCTTAGCGATCAGTGCCTCAAGATGACTGGGAATCACATTATGTAATTTGATATTTCCTCCGGTCAACGCCGCCATCGCTATATAGGTTCCGGCCTCAATCTGATCGGGTATGATGGCATAGGTACCGCGTAAATTTAATTTGTCTCTACCATGAACTTTTATTATGTCAGTTCCCGCGCCTTGCACGCTTGCCCCCATCGCGTTAAGAAAATTAGCCACATCTACCACATGGGGCTCTCGGGCCGCGTTATAAATTGTAGTCGTACCCTCGGCTTTGACCGCCGCCAAGATCATGTTGATGGTGGCGCCGACACTGACAATATCAAAAAAAATACTGTTGCTTTTTAGGCCGGTTGTTCTGCAGGAAACAATATCTTCAGCTTCGACTACTTCGGCTCCCAATTGACGAAAGCCTTTCAAATGTAGATCAATTGGTCTGCTGCCAAAATTACAGCCACCGGGCATGCGCAGATTAACCTCGCCGAAACGTCCCAGCAAAGCGCCTAACAGATAATATGATCCCCGTAATTTACCCACTTGCTCCGAGATAGCGGTACAGTTATTAATAGATGAGCTGTCAATAACGACAGTACCAGCGGGCAAGATTTCTACCCCGGCGCCAAGTAATTTTAGTATATCGATCAGGGTCAGCGTATCTTCAATTAAGGGGACATTCTTGATTCTGTACTGACCTTCTAATAACGCGGTAGCTGCCAGTACCGGCAATGCCGCGTTTTTCGAGCCACTTATCGGAACTTCACCCCGTAGACACTGGCCACCTTCAAGTATATATGAATTCACAGTTACCTCTTAATAAAACTAAATCCGCCTAATGTTAACCGAATTTTGTTATATAAGCAAATTGATTATGCTTTGAGTTCTTGGGTTTCAGAAAGATCATAGCGGCGAGCGGTCAATAATTTATAGTCTATACCTTCATTAGCGCCTGCTTCTACCAGAGCGTCGTTTACAGTAAGCAGAGCCAGATGAGGAAAGTTATTCTCGTTGGAAAGATGGGAAAGAATTATCCTCTCGGTACCTTGTTCTAACAGACGAAGACAAGCTCTCGCGCACTCGTCGTTAGAAAGATGACCCTTGTGGCCGGCGATACGTTCCTTAAGATATAAAGGATAACTACCTACTTTCAATAATTCCGGATCGTAATTGGCCTCCAGATAACAGATATCTACGCCTCGCAAAGCTTGATACACTGTCTCGTCCGCGTAACCAAGATCAGTACAAATACCCACGGAACCTAGTCCGTTGCTAACCGTAAAGCCAACCGGATCTTCAGCGTCATGGGAAACCGGAAAAGGTTTAATGGCAAAATCGTCAATTTGAAATTCTTCCCATGAGTGAAAAATATTAATCAGATTAGGATCAAACTTACCAATAGAGGGAGACAAAGCTCGCAATGTGTCTTTATTAATATAAAGAGGCACTTTATAACGACGCAATAATACACCCAAGCCGGATGTGTGATCCCAGTGTTCATGAGTAATTAGAATTCCCTTCAAGCGATCCGGGTTCAAGCATAGTTTTTCCAAAGCGTGAGCCAGGCCCTTGCCTGTAATGCCGGCATCAAACAACAAAGTACTGTGCGCTGATGAAACCAGGATAGAATTACCACTGGAACCGGAACGCAGAGCACAAGTCTTGAGGTATTTCATCTTGACCTGCCGGTTAATTCTTCAAAACGATCGATAGCGCCACCCAGAGAGCGGATTTTCCTGATTGCCTCCTCGTATCCACGTTCGACTACGCTGGTATTCTCTACAACAGTCTCGCCGCGCGCGACAAGGCCCGCCATCGTAACCGCCATTCCACCCCGCAGGTCTAACGCTCGTACCCTGCTACCCGTTAATTCGGTACCCCCCGTGATAACTGCCAAACGACCGGAAATAACAATATTGGCTCCCATCTTATTCAATTCTGAGACATAGCCGAAACGACTTTCCCAGACTGTTTCAATCACACGACTGGTACCTTCAGCTTGACTGAGAAGAGTTGTTACCTGCGGTTGAAGATCGGTTGGGAAACCGGGGTAGGGCATAGTCTTAATGCTGGTGGCCTGTAATATCTGTCCGGGTTTGGTATAAACGCGGATACTTTCTTCACCTTCTTCGATACCTACGCCCATCTCCTGTAGCTTAGCGCTTAAAGGTTCCATATGAGTAGGTATAATATTTGTCACCGTAATGTCACCGCCGGTCAGAGGGGCCATCATCATATAGGTTCCGGCCTCAATCTGATCAGGTATGATCATATACTCTTTATTAGCAGGCAAATAAGGCTTGCCCTTAATACGAATGGTTTCTGTACCGGCTCCCCTAATATCGGCACCCATCGTGTTGAGGAAATTAGCGACATCTACTATATGCGGCTCACGAGCCGCGTTGTCAATAATAGTGATACCGTCCGCCTTTACAGCCGCGATCATAATATTTACCGTCGCGCCCACACTGACTGTATCAAGAAAAATACTGGCCGGTTTCATTTTACCAGTAGGGTTTTTACAATGGATAAAAGCAGGATCCAAAGTGAAGGAGTCAGGCTCTCCTTGGCCCGGTAACGCCACGCCACCATCATAGCGGAACCAGATCTCTTCGCCATTGATGTTGCGGTAAATTATATCCACATCGGAACCTAGGGCTTTGAAGCCTTTGATATGAAGGTCAATCGGTCTGACACCGAGATTACAGCCACCCGGCATAGTAACTTTACAGGATCCAAAGCGGCTCTGCAGAGCTCCTAGCAGATAATATGAACCTCTCAACATAGAAACTTTGGGAGAGATTGCCTCCGGAGAACTGATAGTAGTCGGATCAATACGTACCTTATGCGGAGCGACCTTTTCTACAGTGGCGCCGATATCCGCGCAAACTTCTAAGAAAAGATTGACATCTCTTACCTGGGGCAGATTATAGATAATACAGGGCCCATCAAGAGCCATCGCGGCGCCAATTATCGCTAAGGCGGCATTCTTGGAACCGCTAATTGCCACAAGGTGGTAATCGTCTTAGTGGAC
>DUNL01000176.1 GCA_012839385.1 Clostridiaceae bacterium | reverse complement strand
GTTGTTAAGCGGAAGCAACAGGTCTCGAAGTTTTTTCTCTCTGTTATCCATCTGCACCATCTCCAGTTCTGCTCCCACCAGATTTATATGTGATGAGATGATATCGATGTTTTCAAAGGGGGTTTGTTGCACAGCCTCCCTTGAAGAACATCTACCAATCAATCCCTCATAAATGGTGTCGGTGGTTTTTTTAATATCAATACCTAAACCAGAAGAGGCGTTTGCCTGAGGATCGGCATCAACTACCAGGACTTTTTTATCCAAAGCAGCAAGCGAAGCTGCAAGATTAATCGTAGTAGTGGTTTTCCCCACCCCTCCCTTTTGATTCGCCAAAGCAATAACTCTACCCATAATTTTCAATTTACAGCTGGTATCATTTTTTCAATGTGGCTTATATAAATACACAATCTGCTCATTACTTAATGAAAACAATCCAGTTTAAACAGCAAAATAAATAATAAATCGGTAAATAATGTGTTAATTATTTAAAACGTTGATCTTTTTGTTGATAAATTAAAATAATCAGGGGTAAAAGAACACTTTTAAAATAAAATATCTATGTTTCTCTCATTTTTCTTCAGCTGATTATTTTTCTGATAAAAAAAATATTTTTCACCGAAGGCTGGTTTTAACTCATTAAACCAGGTAGCTTTTTTATCATACGCGGCGAAAAAAGGAATATCTACTAAGTCGGGATTACGACACTGAAGGAACCTAAGTACAAACACTTTTTCCCCTCTTACCTCTGTAATACCCATAATCTGAATTTTACCCGGGTCAGCACTCATGCTTGGGCCGCGTACAGTACGGCAAACACCGCTAACACTACGATAAGCTTTACGGAATATATTCCACGCTTTTTCCAGTGAAACTTCGAAAAATGCTTTTGAGCCGGTATCACGCGCTACGAACATATAATAGGGAATCATGCCCTGCGTCACCTGCTCTTTCCACATGTCGCCCCATATAACGTGATCATCGTTAATATGACGTAAGAGCGGCGATTGTGTCCTTATTTGTGCACCTGTATTCTGTATCCTTTCAACAGCCTGCTTCACTGCATCGGTAGAAAGTTCTGCCGGATGATTGAAATGAGCCTGAAAAGCAAGATGTTTTCCAGCTTTTTTTACTTTTTCGAAAAGACGCAACAAATCGTCTGCATCCTTGTCCGTCAGAAACCGATAGGGCCAATAGGCCAGCGTCTTTGAACCTATACGGATATTCCGTATATGTGAAAATTCTTTTGACAGCAGTGGTTCAATATATGCAGAAATAATGTTTGCCTTTGCAGTAAGCGGATCACCACCTGTAAAAAGCACATCGGTAACCTTAGTGTGTGTAAGAAGATATTTGTGAAGAAGACCTGCCTCTTTCATTGCATACTTCAATTCATTCATCCCGATGAACTGCGGCCAGCGGAAACAAAATGTGCAATATGCATGGCATGTTTGCCCCTGGCTAGGGAAAAAGAGCACTGTCTCGCGATATTTGTGCTGAATACCGTGCAACCTGATACCATCTAAAACAGGAACGTTGTAACTTTGTCCGGCAGGATTGGGATTAAGCCTCATGCGAATTTCGTTAACTTTCTTTTTTAATCCCGGTTCATCATCTGCATAAAGTAGTTTTTTAACCTGCGAGTAATAATTTTTCGGAAGCATCTCTTTTCTTGGGAAAGTAAGGGTGAAGATAGGATCTTCCGGCACATTATTCCAGTTTATCAACTGCTCCACAACATAGTTATTAGATTTAAAAGGCAGCACTTGGCCTACAACTTCGATAGCCTCCTTTTCATCTTTGCTTAAAGAACTTAATTGTGGTATATCTGTATAATTCCGTAAGATATAATTTCTATATTTGATTGTCTCCATATTTTTAAACGTTACCATAATGGATGAACTTCAGAAAAATTAAAGTCACGTAGCACCATGGGATAAGAAGTAATTATTGTAGTTCAGAAATCAAAAATAAAACAAAAGCATCAAAAAGACAACTCAACTAACGCATTTTTTGCTTTTTTTATAAGCCAAAAAAACAGTTTGATATTGTTTTTCATCCTTTACAAGAAAAGATTTTCTCAATAATACCACTATTTATAAATATAATGATTACTTTTGCAGTTCGATGAAAATGTTATTTAAACATACACACTTCCGTAAAGCAACAGACTTAGTCCGACGATGCTTTTAAATTATACAGGCAATATTTTGTCTGTATCCTCTCCTTTTATCTTTTTTCGCCAAAAGGTTACTTGTAACAACAAATATCAACTTATTTTATTATTATAACTATTGTTTTAGGATGAATGTAGAAATTCATATAGCAAACAGCAACTTCATAGGTTATGCGCAGGAGATTTGCGATTTAATTTATGAATCGGCACAAGCTCGTGGTACAGGCATTGCAAAACGCAGTGCTGAATATGTTGCTGAAAAGATTGAAGCAGGCAAGGCAGTAATCGCCCTCGATGGCGATAAACTGGTGGGATTCTCATACATTGAGACGTTTAGCCACAAACGGTTTGTGGCAAATTCGGGGTTGGTGGTGCATCCCGACTACCGTAATCAGGGGCTGGCAAAGAGGATCAAACGTAAAATCTTCGATCTATCACGAAGGCTTTATCCAAACGCCAAAATATTCAGTATAACCACCGGCCTGGCGGTGATGAAAATGAATACCGAGCTGGGATTCAAACCTGTCACTTTCTCAGAACTAACCGACGATGAAGAGTTTTGGAAAGGATGCCAGGGTTGCAGGAACTACGATATCCTGCAACGCAACAACTATAAAATGTGCCTTTGTACCGGACTTCTTTACGACTCGAAGACACAGCCGGTGGTGCAGGCGAGCCCCTTCGCAAAAAAAGTGGTTAAACCGGTTATTAAGAGAAGAAAAGCAAATAAAATGTTTAAAAAATGAGACAAAAAGTAGTTTTAGCATTCAGCGGCGGCCTGGACACGTCGTTCTGTGTACCCTGGCTCATTAACGAAAAAGGGCTGGAAGT
>DUNL01000178.1 GCA_012839385.1 Clostridiaceae bacterium | reverse complement strand
TATTGCTGGCCATGCCTACCGCTATACCCTGATTAGCGTTGACAAGAATGGTCGGCAAAGCCGCCGGTAGCAAAGTAGGCTCTTTCATCGTACCCGAATAATTGTCTGCAAAATCTACGGCGTCTTTCTCCAAGCCGCTAAACAATAAATTAGCGGCGGGATCAAGCCGAACTTCCGTATAACGCGCCGCCGCGTACTGCATGTCCCGTGAGTAAACACGCCCAAAATTACCCTTGGAATCAATCCAGGGCTGTAGGAGGGCGCCATTGCCCCTAGTCAGACGAACCATAGTTTCATATATGGTTTGATCGCCATGAGGATTCAAGGCCATCGTTTGCCCGACAACGTCCGCGGACTTGGCCCGAGGCGAGTTGAGAAGTTTCATTCGATACATAGTGTAGAGTAACTTGCGGTGCGCGGGCTTGAAGCCATCTATCTCCGGAATAGCCCTGGAGACAATCACGCTCATAGCGTAAGGCATGAAATTGTTGAGCAAAGTATCGGTTATCGGTTGCCTGATATAATTCTTCTCCTGAACGTCCATTTATCCTCCGGGCTTAAGCCAAATCCAGCATGTCCATATAATCATTGCCATAATTTTCAATATATTGTTTTCTGCCCGGCAGATTATCTCCCAAGAGAAGGTCAAACATAGCCGCGGATTCCTCCTGTCCGGCAGGTAAAATCTCAATCAACTTTCTGGTTTCCGGATTCATTGTAGTCTGCCACATCATATCCGGCTCATTCTCACCCAGACCCTTGGATCTTTGCACATGGACACTGCCTCCGTTCAGATCGGAAAGAATATTGTTTTTCTCACGATCGCTATAGGCGAACAAGGTGCGCTCAACTTTCTTAACTATATGAGTGATCTCAAAGAGCGGTGACTCGGCGATAAAAATTTTGCCCTCGTCAATAAGTGTCGGCATCAGCCGATAAAACATAGCCAGAACCATGGTGCGGATATGAAAACCGTCAACATCGGCATCTGTACAGATAATTACTTTATTCCAGCGCAACTTGTCCAGATCAAAGCTGGAAGTTTTGTTATTGTGCCGGGATTTTATTTCAACGCCGCAGCCCAGAACCTTGATCAAGTCGGTGATAATCTCGCTGTTAAAAATAGTTTTGTAATCGGCTTTGAGGCAGTTAAGTATCTTGCCACGGATAGGTATTACCGCCTGATACTCGGCGTCACGCGCCATCTTAACCGAGCCCAGCGCCGAATTACCTTCCACGATATAGAGCTCTCTGCGGCTAACATCGCGAGTACGGCAATCAACGAAGTTACGGATTCTGTTCTGGAAATCAATACTGCCCATCAGTTTCTTTCTGACATCAAGCCTTGTTTTCTCGGCATTCTCACGACTGCGCTTATTGATCAGAACCTGATCCAAAATCTTCAAAGTCTCAGCCTTATGCTCAATAAACCAGACTTCCATTTCTCTGCGGATTAAATCGGTCATGAACTCTTGAATAAATTTATTACTGATGGATTTTTTAGTCTGATTCTCATAACTGGTTAAAGTAGAAAAAGAACTGGAAATCCAGATCAAGCTGTCCTCAATGTCGGAAAAAGTAATTTTACTTTCATTGGCGCGATATTTATTTTCACTCTTTAATAGGCCATCAATCTCCGCTACCAGCGCCGAACGCAAAGCTCGCTCGGGTGAACCACCGTATTCCAACCAACTGGAATTATGATAATATTCTATTTTGTCAATTTCATTATTAAAACAAAAAGCGCATTGCGCCAGAACTTTATATTCCGGCTTGTCAGCGCGATCCTTGCCCACACCCTCGCCCGTAAAGAAGAAGGGTTCGGAAATCCCCTTGCCATTATCAATTTCCCGGACAAAGCCCAGAATCCCCTCGGGATAATAGAAATCTACACTCTCGTCAGTTATCTCATCATTAAATACAAAATGAATGCCGGCATTGATAACGGCCTGTCTCTTCAGAGTGGCGTAAAAGTTAGCGGCCGGAATTTCAATCTCTGTAAAGACTGCACGATCCGGCTTCCAATGTTGAATGGTTCCGGTACGTCTGCCGGCAAACTCTGTTTTCTTCAGGCCCCCAATATTTATACCTTTCTCAAAATGTAATTGATATTTGAAGCCATCACGAATGGAGACGACATCAAAGAACTCGGAAGCATATTGTGTCGCGCAGGCCCCAAGACCGTTGAGACCAAGGCTGTACTCATAATTAAAGCCTTCGTTAGTTCTATATTTACCACCGGCATAGAGCTCGCAATAAACCAGCTCCCAGTTATATCTTTTCTCGCGCGGATTATAGTCGACCGGGATACCTCGTCCCTCATCCTCAATCTTAATACTGTGGTCAGCGTAGCGAGTAACCGTGATCCGCTTACCGAAACCTTCCCTAGCCTCGTCTATGGAATTAGAAAGAATTTCAAAGAAAGATTGTTCCGTGCCGCTGAGATCGTCCGAGCCGAAGATGACTGACGGCCTTTTCCGCACGCGATCCGCCCCTTTAAGGGAAGTTATACTTTCATTATCGTATTGTCTCGCGATGGCCATTAATAGTTTTTCCTCCTAACAGGTAACACAGGTGTCATTTATTACAATTCAACTGCTCAGCCCTGACCCAACTCAAGAGGCAGAAAACGTCAAAGCACTGTGATTACACTATTTCCCCTTGTAATTATACACTAAGACAAGCCCTGAATAATTACGCTATGATTGCAAAAATGATTACAAAGTTTATAAAAATTACATCAATTTAATTGTGCTGTCAAAAATTTTACAAACGGCTTGTATTTTTGTGCTATGATACATTACAACTATTTCGATTAACATAAGTAAGAAAAAGGTGATTATTATGGTGATTGGCATACCAAAAGAAATAAAAGACCAGGAAAGTCGTATTTCCTGCACGCCTGCCGCTGTGCAACAATTTGTTCAGGACGGACATACAGTATATGTTGAGACCAAGGCGGGAGTTGAAGCCGGGATAACAGATATGGAATTTGAAGAGGCCGGAGCTATTATACTAGATCGGGCGGAAGATGTCTGGGAGATGTCGGATATGATCTATAAGGTCAAAGAGCCGCTTCCTTCCGAATTTAAATATTTCCGCGAAGACCTGATAATCTATACTTATTTGCATCTGGCAGCCAATCCCGAATTAACCCGAGCGCTTGTCGATAACAAATGCGTGGGCATCGCCTTTGAGACAGTGCAAGTAGGATCAATACTGCCACTTCTCAAGCCGATGAGTGAAGTCGCGGGTCGTATGGCGATCCAAGAAGGCGCCCGTTTGCTGAAAAGAACACATGGCGGCAAAGGCGTAGTCTTACAAGGCGTACCCGGTGTCGCGCCCGCTCATGTCGTCATACTGGGCGCAGGAACAGTTGGAACTGCCGCCACCAGAATAGCGGTCGGCATGGGAGCGCGAGTTACAGTTATTGACATCAATGTAGACAGGCTGGCAGAGATCGGCAATATCTTCCTCGACAAAATAGAGACCTTGATTTCCAACAGCCTTAATATCGCCAAAGTGGTTAAGGATGCCGATATGGTTGTCTCCTCAGTTCTGATTCCGGGTAGAAAGGCGCCACAGCTAATCACCGAGGATATGGTCAAGACAATGGAACCCGGCTCGGTAATTGTAGACGTAGCTATTGACCAGGGCGGCTCAACCGAGCTGACAGCGGGCAAAACCTCAGACAACAACAACGAAACTGTTTTCATCAAGCACGATATTGTCCATTATCTGGTAGCGAATATTCCCGGCACAGTTCCCAGAACAGCCACACAGGCTCTCTCGAACGCGACCACAAAATATGCCGGCGCTATCGCCAACCTGGGCTGGAAAGCAGCGTGCAGAAAGCATCCCGAACTGGCCTCGGGAATTAATACTGCCGAGGGCTATGTAACCTACAAACCGGTAGCTGAGGATCTGGGCTATGAATTAAAGAATATCCACGAACTGATCAGCATCAGCAAGCGACCCTTGTTCTTCTTACAGGCGAGGGCGCGCAGAAATATTAGCTACTAGACTATACCCGTGAGGCCCGCGAGGCCACAGATAGACACTAGTCGCATTGAAATAGTAACTACGAAACTGAAACAGAAGCTGATTATGTAGATTAAATACCAAGATCGTAATTCATATAAGGGGGCATCTCATTGTGAGACACCCCCTTTTTAATAGAGGAGAATGGATGTCTCAACCGGGAAGTCAAGACATCCCTGAACAATGGCGAGCGTAGCAGGATTCGAACCTGCGACCCACAGCTTAGAAGGCTGTTGCTCTATCCAGCTGAGCTATACGCC
>DUNL01000020.1 GCA_012839385.1 Clostridiaceae bacterium | reverse complement strand
TATCCAAATCCTGCATTAACCAAAAGTCACAATCGGTGGGCAAATCGTATTTACTAGCAAGGGTGTGTCCATAAACTATAGGTGAGTAAACAACTTTGCCCGTCTTCATCAGAAAGGCCGCAACCATACAGGACACTTCAAAGGACAGCTCTTCCATGCCAGTATAGGGCGCTGCAAGATAGATCATTTGTTTCCCCCCGCTAATGTTTCATATATTTTATTCAGTACCTGTTTTATTTCACGCAACTCCTGTAGCATCTCGTCTTCTGCCATCATGTCTTCGCCTATTATGTCTTCGTCGTCTTGGTATTTTTTACATGTCACCCTATAGATATCAAACACTTCGTCTTGTTTGTCTTTATACATTTTCATTTCATAGACGTTTTCATCTATCTTTCTTTTCAAGTCAGCAACTATATCCGTGTATTCTTCGTCTGAAATAACGCCGTTTATATAGTCTTCTTGCGCCTTCTTGAGTTTTTCTTCATATCTTTCGTTTTCTTTCATTAAGCTGTTGATATATTCGTTCATCTGTCTTACCCCGCCACATCGGTTAATACTTTCTTCCGTCCGCTTCGTTCTTTCTTGTCAGATTCAATTTGCATTAGTGTCCATTCCCCTTTTCAATTATTTCTTTAAGCTGGTTTCGTTGTTCTTTTGCACGTTAAACTGTAAAGCGTCATGAAGCCTAAATACGATCTTTTCGCATTCACGGGCCGATGCGTTGACCTTTTCCAAATCTTTCCTGAAGGCGGAAAACTTATTAACCGTTTCTTCTGCCAAAGAACTAATCTCACGTCTCTTGTTGACAAAATTGTTTTCCCAGTCGAGTTGGGAATAGCAATCTACAAACATATGAAGGAAATAAGGCAAGTAGAAAGAAGAAAGGACCATGATTCCCTTGTTTTGAGCGTCGACCAGAAGTTTCGGATAAAACTCAAGGATATCTCGCATCATTCCTTCCGTTGGAAGATAAAGAACGGCTATACCCACGCTATCTTCGGCAAACACATATTTTTCAACGGGTTCGATGTTGCGTTTAATAGCTGAAATAAAATTCTTAAAAGTCTGCTTGTTGCGATTTTCCTTAAAAGCCTTATAGCTGTCGTGGGGAAATTTAGAATCTATATACAAATATTTTTTCCCCACAGGAATGGCAAAATCAGGTCTTCCGCCCTTGAGAGCGGGCTGTACAAGATATTTCGTCCCGCCGTTTATCCGAATTGATTTAAGCAAGCTCTCCAGTGCCCATTCGCCCATCTTCCCCTTACCGCCGGGTGTGGCTAAAACATCGAACATGCCGTCCAGCTTATCGTTCGTCCTTTCGATAACACCTATTGCCTTTTGAAAATATTCGTCTTGTTTCGATATTATTTCCCCTTGTTTCGATATCTCTTCCGTAAGTAAAGCAAGCCCTTCTTTAAGTTCTTCGGTTTCAGGCGGCGTGCCTTTTGAAAAGACAAGATATAAGACTAAAACGCCTAATAAACACAGCAAAAAAACATAAGTATTCATAAAATCGCTCCCTACAAGTTCTTCAGATAATCCGTCTTCACCCTATTTGATATCTCCTTCAAGTCTTCCTTCAAGATGAACTTCGCCACGTCGTTATCCACCGAAAGACTGTAGGCTTTTCTTACTGCCCTTTTTCCGTCGTTTTTAAGCGTCAAATGAACTACGCCCACTAAGGAAGCCGCAAACCTGGTCTGTGCGTCAGGAAGCCCGCGAAGAAGTCCCTTCATTCGTTCCACCACGCCTGCGGGGCTGGAAGCATGCACCGTGCCCAAAACGAGATGCCCTGTTTCTGCCGCAGTCAGCGCAGCCGCCGCCGTTTCTCCGTCCCTAATTTCTCCAACCAGTATTACGTCAGGGTCTTCGCGTAAGGAATCTCTTACGGCTTCTTCGTAGTTTCGAACGTCATCTGGGATCTCACGTTGTGACGCTTGTCCCAAGCCTTTTTTCAGCACGTACTCTACTGGGTCTTCTATGGTCACGACGTGGATTGGGTAATTATTGAGAAGATGTTGCAGGTAAGAAGCAAGGAAGGTGCTTTTACCCGACCCCGTGGCTCCCGATACGAGAAAAAGTCCCGGGGAAAGTATGTTAGGAATGATATTTTTTATGACGTTAAGAGCGCCTGTCTTTTCTGCAGAAGGCACATCTCCCGGCAGAATTCTTACAAACAGTTGCGCTCGCTGTCTAGCTTGGGAAAAACGTAACCTTAGCCGTCGACCGTTGAAGTTGCAAGCCTTATTGCCGCGGTCCCAATTGCCGAGCTTGAACACAGAAGAAGCTATCATCATTACGCCTTCGGAAGGAATGTATACATCAGTTTCCGTCAGCTGGCCATACAGTCGAAACCAGATGTTGTCGCCTTCCGTAAGATGAACGTCGGTCACGCCAGGGGTATTTATCAACTCAGTGGTCTTAATGATATAGGGAGCATCAGCACCATCGAAGACAGCAAGCCCAGTATCAAACATGGAGTTGATGAAGCTTCCTTTCCCTGATATAAGTTCTTACGGCCGTATTGGTCATTAACGTCTCCTTTGCAACACGTTTACCCGCGCTTTTTTCCATGTGCATTCCACCTAAATAAACTTGCGATATCCTAAAGGCGGCATATTCATCGCCGTAAAAGATACCAAGTAGCCGTTCCAGCGCCCCAACCACGCCGTCTCCATGAATAGTGGCAAAAACGGTGTGGCCAGTTTCTGCGGCAAGAAGTGCAGCATCCGCAGTAGGTTTGTCCCTGATTTCACCAATGAGTATCATATCCGGATCTTCGCGCAAAGAACGTCTAACGGCTCCTGCAAAGTCTTCCGTTTCGTGTTGCGTGGCATGACCAGCACCAGGCAGAAGTTCGTACTCTATCGGATCTTCTATGGTCACCACATGAATGGGGAATGTATTTATGTAATGTTGAAGAGCGGAAGCCAACACGGTGCTTTTGCCGCTTCCAACAGTTCCCGATACGAGAAAAAGCCCTGGCTGGGGAGTTTCCATCTCGGTCACTATAAATACCCCCGCAGTTTCCGCTACGGGCAAGGGCTTAGGCGG
>DUNL01000024.1 GCA_012839385.1 Clostridiaceae bacterium | reverse complement strand
GTTCACCGGCTCAGCCGGTATATTTTCAGCTCTTATCGCCATCTGCTTCACCTCCTTCAGCTACAAACTGTTCACATATTTCCACCATTACATGTAGGTTCTCAGTTGGTATGTTCCAGTCCATACGCTTCACCTCCCCCACGCTTCACACACCGCTACCAACAACACCAACACCACCGCCACCATCACCAGATCGATCATTATCAGGACATTCCGACCGCTATCGCCATCAATACCAACACCACGACAATACATACAAGCTCAGTCATCGTGCCCGCCCCTGCCTTTCATCCAGCCACAGGGAAAAATACATCAGGGAAAGGGCGAACGCCCACATACCAACGACCCCACCTGCCAATAGCCAACCGTTCATCTCGTCACCTCCCCTAGAAAACCCCAAAATGACGCAAGCACCAGAATCCAAAGTAAATCAGTCCACCAAAGAACACCAGATTGATTAGTACCGCCAACACCGCACCGATACCAAAACGCTTAGTCATCTTCTTTTCTTCCTGCTCAAACCAATCGTCGTCAAACATCTCGTCACCTCCCCGGCATTACCTCAATATTTCCATCCTCAATCTCCACCACAAACTCACCATTTTCCAAAGGATTCTCCGGCCACCGCTCTAACCAATTCATCCAAGTTTCATGCGCTGCCGTTGGTGTTCCGGCCTTCTCCCCCGGTGTAGGTGCCCATACCGCATCCTTGCCACCGCTTGTCAGATGCAACTGCGCTGCCTGGTGGAGTTCCCGAACCTGGGCATCGAAGGCAGTTTCCTTTGCCTGATCCTGAACGCCGGAGTAAAGGGGGACAGCAAGTGCTGCCAGGATGCCGATGATTGCTACTACCACCAGAAGTTCGGTCAGGGTGAAGCCGTCTTGATTGGTCAATGTGGTCACCCCCTTTCAAAATAACTTCTTCTGTTGCGCACCGTCATGCATTGTTGCCCGCTTCAGGTTCTTGACTGCCGCCTTGAAATACGATTCCTTCAGTTCGATTCCTATCCCCTTACGCTTCAACTTGACAGCCGTATAAATCTCACTGCCGATTCCGGCAAAGGGTGAAAGGACTGTTTCTCCAGGGTTAGACCAGAGACGGATACACCGCTCAATAGTCCCTATTTGCAAAGGGCAAATATGCCTTTCGTCATCATTGTCTCGGCCTTCTGCGACGTTGAGAGTATCGCTTTCTTTTATGCCATACCATATCGGCCTTGCCCACTCTATCCACTCATCATTAGTCAGGTCTGGCTTAATCGGTACAGGGTTATCTCCAGGTTTCCGAAAAACTAGGATATAATCAGCCAGAGCGGGTCGTAGCCATGAAGCGTCCTTTTTCAGCTGAACAAACAACAGCCCCTTACTATGTGTCCTAATGGCCTGTGCCTGAGGACACTTATCTATACAGACCTCGCCGTGGTAAATCCAGCCTCGATCCTCATAGGCCTGAATTGTCTTGCCTCGAAAGTCTTTCAGCCCGATGTACCCGTCACGCACTAGCATCGCGGGGACTTGGGCAACATGAACGCAGGTATTTCGCCCAGGCATAGCTGTTCGCAGCAGTTCATCAATGATCAAGCCATAGTGATAGAAAAACTCATCCTCTGTTCTGGAATTACCCACGTCCCTTTCAGTGGGTGAATAAGTATACAGCGATATGAAAGGTGGGCTGTACACAGATAGCCCGATGGAATCATCAGGAATACCTTTCATAACCTCGACCGAATCACCACAGTAAAGCGCATAGTCACTTTTAATTACCTGGTCAACAACCTTTACATGCAGCTTGAACACCCCCTAACCAACTAGGAACCAGCATCGCCTTTTTAGCCTTGTACTCCCTGCCGATAGTCATTTCATGGATACCCGCCCTCTCGAACTCTTTGACATTCTCGATCAGGTACTGGCTCATTTCCTTAGCTTCCTCTTCTTTGCGTAGGACATTTTCATATATCCCGTACTCAACATCTGAAAGCACAATATGGGCATCCACTGGATGAGTTTGCCCAAAACGATAACACCGCCTTATAGCCTGATAGTACATTTCATAGCTATCATTCAAGCCAACGAAGGCCATCTTGTGGCAGTTCTGAAAGTTCATCCCGAACCCGGCCACCTTACACTTAGTGATCAGAACCCGTATTTCCCCACCCAAAAACGCATCTATTGCCTCTTGTTTTTGCTCGGGGGATTGGCTGCCCTTGACGTTGACAGAATCATCAGGGAGCAACCTATGGAGCGTGTCAGCCTCAGCGTTCAGCCCGCACCAGAGTATCCACTGGTCGATAGAACTGTCTACCAGATCGACAGTTCTATCGACCCTTGCTTTCCTCGTTGCCTTGCGTACTTTCGCCCTGTCCTGGATACCCTTCAGCTGCCCATCCCAAAAAAGCTTTCCCGGTGGCCGGTAATCAATTTCGACGATTTCAGGTATAATCCGCAGCTTCGGTAGTATAAAGCCCTCGTCGGAGTAGCCCAAGTCGGATGGGAACCTGATAGCCATAGCCCATGAAGCCAGCCAACGGTAAAAGGGCTCAATAGCGTGCTTTTTTAGCCGCCAACCTGTGTCATCGTGAACGAAAAAAGATGCCAGCATATTCGCCCTAGTCATCACACCCAAGAATTCTGCATGGTTGGCTATCTCGGTAATGTCGTTCGGTGCAGGGGTAGCTGTGCAGCACAACCTATAGGGTGTCTTGGCGAACATGGTTGTCAGCCTCTGCCTTGTCTTGCCAGTAAGCCCCTTCAGGATGCTTGATTCATCCAGTACAACAGCCTCGAATTTAGATGGGTCAAAGCGTTCTACCATTTCATAGTTAGTGATGTTTATGCCGTCTGTGATGTCATCCCCCGAACGGGTATAATGCACGTCAATATCAATCTTCCGGCCTTCCTTAACAGTCTGTTTTGCAACCGAAAGCGGGGCAATGATCAGTGTCCGTTTGCCAAGTAGCCGTGCCCACTCTAACTGTTGAAAGGTTTTTCCAAGGCCACAATCCTCGAATAACGCAGATCTCCCCTTACGCAAAGACCACCTGACAATATCACGCTGAAAAGGGTATAATATCGGGTTGATTTCACTATCCGCAACAGATATGCCGCGATGTTTCAGCGTAAAACTTTTTGATTCTAAAAAATCACTGTAAAGGCTTGTTCCTACCGCCATAGCATCACCTTCCACTTCCCCACCTCCTTATATATAATCTGGGGCTCGGGCCTGGGAGGAGCCGTCATCGCCCCAGGGGGCCACTAAATGATCTTTAATTCTCTCAACAACCTGTCTCTAATAATCTTTGGCTGGTTCCCAATGACCTCACTGCATCTGTTCAGTAGATCCTTGTTCTTTGCCAGGGTTTTTCTGTCTACCCCCAGCAGTCGGGCAGCCTTAGCGCGGGACATCACCACCGGCCATTCACTGTACGGAGCAGGAATCATTTGCTAATCCCTCACTATAGTGATTTTCCCAGGTAAAAAAAATACGCTCTATTGTCATTTCCTGGGGATCTTCCCCAAGATTAACAAAGAACGCTCTAATTTTAAGCATGTCGGACATACTAAAATCCGACTTATTGTTCAATTTTTTTGCAAATGTTGCATACCCGCAACCGATCACGTTTCCCATGTCCTGTTGGGTCTTGCCGTATTTCGCCATTAATCCCCTCACTTCGGGAAAAGGCAACACTTTACCGCCCATAATTCTCCCCCCTCTCGACAATCACTATAGTGATGATACCATACAAGTAAATACTTTGTCAATATATATAAATAAAATAGTTAATAAAATAATCACTATAGTATATAATAGATATATAAAAGAAAAAAGGAGGG
>DUNL01000005.1 GCA_012839385.1 Clostridiaceae bacterium | reverse complement strand
GCCAAAGTCTCAGCAAGTTTTTTGTCCAGAGCATCTTGGAGGATAGAGTAGATCTTTATGAGGAGCAGGCTGCCAATAGATCAAGTTTGTTGCGCTTAGAGAGCCAGATAGATGACCTTGAAGTCTACGCTCAGCCTCTCGAGGTGACTGAAAAGGACATCGCCCAGGTTGTGGAAATGT
The DNA here is from genome assembly GCA_012839385.1 of Clostridiaceae bacterium. GTDB lineage: Bacteria > Bacillota > Clostridia > Saccharofermentanales > DTU023 > UBA1046. The sequence continues at coordinate 6,084 of DUNL01000005.1, read as the reverse complement.
GGACCGGTATCCCGGTTACCAGAATCTCGGAGACGGAATCAGAGCGTCTCCTGGGATTAGAAGACAGCTTGCATGAAACGGTGATTGGACAGGAAAAAGCGGTCTCCGCGGTATCGCGCGCCATCAGACGTCAGCGCTCGGGCCTGGTTAACAGAAATAAACCAGCCTCATTCATTTTTGTTGGACCGACGGGAGTAGGGAAGACAGAGTTAGCGAAGGCAGTAGCTGAGGCCATGTTCGATTCGCGTGAGGCAATTGTCAGATTGGATATGTCTGAATACATGGAGCCACATACTGTAAGCAAGCTCATAGGTTCTCCGCCCGGTTACGTTGGCTATGATGATGGTGGTCAGTTGACGGAAAGAATTAGGAGAAAACCATATAGCGTAATTTTATTGGATGAAATTGAGAAAGCGCATGCCGACGTATTTAATATGTTATTACAGATCCTGGATGAAGGGCGCTTGACAGATAGTCATGGCAGAGTGGTAAATTTTTCCAATACATTAATTATTATGACCAGCAATGCCGGAACCTCTTTCAAAGGGCATACGATAGGCTTTGGCAGTCATGAGCATGAGGCCATGGAGAGTCGAGTGCATACTGTACTCCGCGAGATGTTCAGACCCGAGTTCTTGAACCGAGTAGACGAGATAGTCGTCTTCCACGAGCTGTCAGAGGAAGATCTCAGACAAATTGTCGACCTGATGATCTCTCAAGTACAAAAAGATCTTGAGCATAAGGGACTAAAGCTGATTGTGACTGACCGAGCTCGCGATGAATTAGCGCGTAGTGGCTACGATCAGAAGTATGGTGCCCGTCCTTTGCGCCGTCTTATTACCAGAACAATAGAGGATAAGCTGGCCGATCTGATGCTTGCGGGTGATTTAGAGGGAGCGACAGGAGTATCCTGTGATTTTGAACAGGATAAAGGTGTCAAGGGTGAATATACCTTTGCCTGGATCTAATAGTTGAGAGGAGGATTTGGTTGTGCTTAACCGCAAGTTTCTCAAAAACAGAGCCAATGAAGCTTTACAAAATAAGTATGGCACAGCCATACTCGTAATATTAGTCTATCTGCTAATCACTAACGGGCTACCCTATTTCACAAGATTTTTTCTCAACCTGTTCGGAAGTGTGTCGTCAGGTGTTTTTTCCATAAACCTCAGCACCTCACTGGAAAGCTTGTGGCAGATAGGCAGGATCAGTAGGGTTGAATATACTGACGCTATTGCCAGTTTTTTTAAGGCCTTGCTTAGTTTGGGACCCTTCCTTTTAGTCGGTAGTTTATTACTCTGGCTCGCCGGCATTATTTTCAAGCTTCTGGTTGTTGACCCTCTAACTGTAGGTATGAAGTGCTGGTTTGTCCGCAATAGCGAGAAACCCCTGGTCACCAATTTTAATTATCTGTTTTCGCCTTTTAGCGGCGGCAATTACTTAGGCATTGTCAAAATTACTTTATGGCGCAGTCTGTGGCTTTTCATCTGGAGTTTGCCAACATTGGTTTTTGGTTCAGTCTTGATGTATTTGAATAAAGAACACATCGCGGAGTTAATTAATTACCTTGGGGACTATATGCAAAAATTTCCTAACGGTAGTTACCACCTTCAGATTGAGCTGGACACCTCAACTGTGTTGCTAACTTTATTATTTCTAATCGTAGCCATCGCGAATGCCATTTTAGTCCTGGTCAAAAGATACAGTTATCGAATGGCGGACTATATTGCTGCTGACGCGCCTCAGATGCCGGCTCGCAAAACCTTAAGATTATCGCGCGCTATGACAAGCGGATATAAAATGGACATGTTCTTTTTTGATCTTAGCTTTGCCGGCTGGTTTATACTATTGAGTTTTTGTTGTTGCGCTTTTCCTTATGCTTTTTGGTTGATCATAGGGCCTCGTTATCAAGGCTCTTGGGCGGAACTTTATAAGGACCTCAGGCAACAAGCTGTACAAAAAGGTTATACAACCATGCAAGAATTGGGATATATCCTGCGATGAGCTCTGGTATGAAATGTTTTTTGCGGGCGGAATTAGATTACTCTACTTCCGACCTGTCCAGATTAGTTACAGTATTGATCAATACTGTTATTATTTTAATGATAGCTGTCGCTATCACTTTATTAATCAGTCGTCATTTACGGCGCCTTTCTCAGGCCTCTATTCTTCAGTCTCATCACAAATTATTGGGTGAGAAGGTGATAGTGACCAAAACCGCGGGACCTGAAACTAACGGGATGTTTCGGACAGATAGCGGAGAGGAAGGAAACTGTTTTGCTGAGGAATGGATTTATCCGGGTATGCCGGCACGTATTACCAACTATGATGATGGTCTATATAAAGTCAGACCACTACATATTGATTATCGGGACTTGAGCTCAAAAGAAGATCAGAATAGTAAGTTTAGATAGGAGATGTCTGATTAGACTTAGCGTTAAGGTTGTTGGTATGTAAGGAGATATTATGTTAAAGCTTGATTTAAGTTATTTGAATGATTTTATAGATCTAGCGGAAATAGAAGCTATGCAGCCCATGTTGCAGACTAGCAGGCAAATTCTTGAAAATGGCACAGGTGCCGGGGCGGAATACCTGGGCTGGTTAGATTTGCCTCTTAACTATGACCGCGGTGAATTCGCGCGTATTAAAGAATTGGCGGCAGAGATAAGAGATCATAGTGATGTCTTAATTGTTTGCGGGATTGGCGGCTCCTACTTGGGGGCAAGAGCTGTGATTGAGGCTCTTGCGGATCCCTTTTCCGCCCTTAGGCCTGTCTCTACCAGAGATAATCCTTTGATAATTTACGCAGGGCATCATCTGAGCGGCAGATATCTTAATAGTCTACTTTCGGCCTTGTCCGATTATCGGGTAACACTCAACATTATTTCTAAGTCCGGTACCACTACGGAACCTGCTATCGCTTTCAGAATACTGGAACAGTGGATGATAGATCGCTACGGTTTGGATGGCGCCAGAAAAAGAATCTTCGCTACGACCGATAAGGAAAAAGGCGCTTTGAAACAGCTAGCCGATATCAGGGGCTACGAGACATTCGTAGTACCGGATAATATTGGCGGTCGCTATTCGGTTCTTACTGCCGTAGGCTTATTGCCGATCGCTGTAGCGGGCATCTCAATAGATGATTTGATGGCGGGAGCGGTTCAGGCCAGAGAAAATTATTCGACCCCACTACTATGGGAAAACGATTGTGATCTGTACGCGGTAACTAGAAATGTTTTGCAGAAACGTGGCTATACCACAGAGATTCTTGTTAACTATGAGCCGGGCCTGAATTATGTTAGCGAGTGGTGGAAACAACTCTTCGGTGAGAGCGAAGGTAAAGATGGTCGCGGGCTTTTCCCGGCCAGCATGAACTTTACAACGGACTTACACTCCTTAGGCCAGTATGTACAAGACGGTCGCAGAATATTGCTGGAAACAGTTTTACAGATTGAGACCTTGCGGGAAGATATTCTGATCAATGAGAGTGAAGAGAATCTGGACGGACTTAATTATCTAGCGGGGAAGAGTCTGGGTGAAGTTAACCACAAGGCTTTGTACGGAACGCTGATGGCGCATGTCGCGGGCGGTGTTCCTGTTCAACTGCTCAAGATGTCGGAATTGTCCGCTTACTCGCTGGGAGAACTGATGTATTTCTTCCAGAGAGCCTGTGGCATTAGTGGTTATCTTAATTCCGTGAACCCTTTCGATCAACCGGGCGTAGAAAATTATAAGAACAATATGTACGCCTTACTTGGCAAGCCCGGTTATGAGACCGCTAGAGCCGAACTGGAGAAGATATTGTTTCCTAAGGAAGATGAGGTAAGATGAAGCTTTCGATTCCCAGGGATATCCTCAGACAGCTTGAAAAACCGGCACAATATCTGGGTGGAGAATGGAATCAGATCAACAAATCCTCCTACGCTAATCAGGAGGATTTGATAAAATTCGCTTTTTGTTTTCCTGACATCTATGAAATCGGCATGTCCAATCTGGCGCTGAGAATTATTTATGACCTTATCAACAAGAGATCGGATGCCTGGTGTGAGAGAGTATTCGCTCCCGCGCCGGATTTGCGCTCTTGGCTCAAAGCGGAAAAAGAGCGGCGCCTGTTCTCTCTTGAGAGTGGGCGACCTCTGGCTGATTTCGATATTGTAGGTTTTACTCTTCAATATGAACTCTCCTATACAGCGATTCTGGACATGTTGGATTTGGCCGGTATCCCACAAAGAGCGATGGACCGTAGAGATAACGACCCCTTCGTCTGGGGTGGCGGTCCCTTGGTTGTCAATGTGGAACCGATGGCCGATTTCTTTGACCTCTTTATGCTGGGCGAAGGCGAAGACATGATCAATTCCTTACTTGACCTGTATCAAGACTGGCGCCAAGAAGAGAAGCGCAGCAAAGAAGAGTTTTTGTTGGCGGCCGCGCGGATACCGGGTGTATATGTGCCGGCATTTTATGATGTCTCTTATCATGAAGACGGTAGCCTGGCAGCCGTTATTCCTAATCGCGATGAAGCGTCCGCTAAGATCAGGCGTCAGATTATTGAAGATCTGGATCAAGTTACTTTTCCGGAGAAGCAAATAGTTCCCTTTCTGGAAATAGTGCATGATAGAATCTATCTGGAAATTTTTCGCGGCTGCCCGCGAGGTTGTCGTTTCTGTCAGGCCGGTATGATTTATCGACCGGTGCGCGAACGCTCACTAAGCAGATTGACAGATTTGGCTTCCAGGCTTTATCGGGAAACAGGTTATGGCGAGATCGGTCTGTTGTCCCTGAGCAGTAGCGATTACTCGCAAATCGATCCCTTGACCGTTTCCCTCGTCCAAGACCTCAAACCCCAAAAGGTTAATATATCCCTGCCTTCACTACGTTTGGACAGTTTTGACTTTGAATTGATGACCAGAGTTGCCGAGACGCGCAAGGCCGGATTAACTTTCGCTCCCGAGGCCGGCACACAGAGATTACGTGATGTCATCAATAAGAATATTACCGATATGGATTTACACGCCGCGGCGGAAATGGCTTTCAAAGGGGGGTGGAATCGTCTTAAGCTATACTTCATGCTGGGTTTGCCCACGGAGACTGAAGAAGATGTAGAGGCTATTGCTACTCTCACTTTTCAGTTGCTTAAAATTTATGGCAATTTGGCTAAACAGCTAAAGCTGCGCAAACCTCAGATAACAGTCAGTACCGCTATGTTTATTCCTAAACCCTTTACGCCCTTCCAATGGGTCAAGCAGGAAAGTCCGGAACTCATGCGACAACACCAAAGCCTCCTGGCTTCTCGTCTCAGGAGCAAGGTGATTAGTTATCAATGGCATGATATCGCCAGCAGCATCATTGAAGCTGTGTTGGCTCGTGGAGATCGCCGTCTCGGCGCGGTTATTCTACGCGTATGGCAAGCCGGAAGCTATCGAGAAAGCTGGCGGGAAGGGTTTGATCTCGCGCGTTGGCAAGAGGCAATGTCTGCTTGCTCATTAAGCATTGAGCGCTATACCGGCGCTCGCGATAAGGAGGAGGTCTTGCCCTGGGATCATCTCGATATGGGTGTTGACAAAGACTTTCTCTGGGCTGAATATGAGAAAGCCTTGCGCGGTGAGACCACTGAGGAGTGCCGTCAAAAGTGTAATCTGTGCGGAGCGGAGTCTTATCACTGCGGTATCTGTTTCGCGGGCTCTACTATGAGGGCACCTAAACGCTCGATAACAGATCAGTATAATGACGAAGGCGATAAATCAGCCACGGAGAGCCCTGAGCCACTAGAAGAAAAGTCCGCGAGTGAAGTCCCTGAGTTTAGGATCAGATTGGAATACAGCAGGCAAGGAGCGCCCGCCTGGCTAGGTCATCTGGATATGATGCGGACCATGGAACGCTTATTCAAGAGAGCTGATTTGGCACTGGCCTGGACCGAAGGTTTTAACCCGCGACCACAACTTGTCTTCGCGCTACCGGCCGGGGTCGGTGTGGAGTTAAAGGCCGACATCTGCGAACTGGTACTTACCACCGCGCCTCCGGATCCGGAGCAATTGTTAATCAGACTTAACGCGGTGGCGCCGGGAGGGATAGCCTTCGGCAAAATAG
>DUNL01000001.1 GCA_012839385.1 Clostridiaceae bacterium | reverse complement strand
GTTTTGTTTGCCCTGTTAAAATCACAGCTTCATCTTTGAACTCTTCGTACAGAGTATTTAGTACATCAAGATGGTGGGCGAATATGACAATTTCATTGCAATTCAGCACATCAAAGATATGTTAGAAAATGAAAGCAAGATTGTCATATTCGCCCACCATCTTGATGTACTAAATACTTTGCACGAGGAATTCAAAGATGAAGCCGTGATTCTAACGGGGCAAACAAAACCGGAGGACAGACAACTAGCCGTAGACAGATTCCAAAACAACGAGGAGATAAAACTTTTTATTGGTTCTATTCAAGCAGCCGGGGTAGGTATTACCCTAACCGCCGCCTCTACCGAAATATTCGTGGAGTTAGACTGGGTGCCAGCCAATATAAGCCAGGCGGAATCACGGTGTCATCGTATAGGTCAACTGGGCAGCGTACTAGTTCAGCATTTGGTCCTAGACGGTTCTCTTGATGCGCATATGGTTCAAACCTTAATAGCCAAGCAGGATGTATTAGACGAAGCGCTAGATGCTCCAATTGAAGAAAGAGAGCCTTTCATATTACCAACTCTCCCAATAGAAGAGCCATCTACTGCTAGGGTGACCAAAAGGGAAATTTACGAAGAAGCGGAAACAATAGCCCCAGAGCAAATAGATGCTGTGCACGAAGGGTTAATGATGCTAGCAATGCTTGACCCGGATAGGGCCAGTGAAATCAACCAGGAAGGTTTTAACGCAGTGGATGCCAAGATAGGTCACGACCTGGCCTGGCAGGCCCGACTCACACCTAAGCAAGCAATCTTAGGGCGCAAGATTCTAAGAAAGTATCGTAGACAATTGGGCAATGAACTAATGGAGCGCATGGGTAGCACGGGAGGTGATTAGGGAAGTTGGCTAAACCCACTTATCAAGAGTATCTCAAGTACTGGTATAGTGATACAGCACTTTTCCCCTTACTGAGTGAGGAAAAGTACGCCGCTTCACCGTCCAGGACCGAGCAGACTATCGGAAGGGCAATTCATTATATTGAGAGGAGAATAATGGATGGGGCTGGATAGAATTATGCGGTTGGCGAAGTCTGCTCTTGGGTACTTCGAGGAACACGATTTGTGGCAACTTGAGCTGTCACACGATGCTCCCAGTTGGCTCTACGACCTGGCTAGATCTGTCGATACAGGTATACCAGTTGACCCCTACAAGAACCTGCTTATATGCGACGCTCTAGGATGTATTGCTAAAGACCGTGAGCCAGAGCCTGACCCAAGGCAATGTCTACTCTATTGGTTGGATACCCGTGAAGAAAAGGTAAATAGTTTTATCAACAAAGGTGGGTTCCCAGGCGGGTTGATGGAAGTAGCGGGATTGCTCCAGGTTGAAGAAAAAAGAGAGGTCCAAGCTATGGTTGTAAGTTTCCTGGCAAAACTGGAGGTTGATGAATGACCAGGGCAGAACTTGTTCAGGTAGCTATAGACTGTTTTATAGAGGATGAAAACGGAAAAGCAATTGGATTAAAGGAAGACGCCCCCCAATGGGTGCTGGATTTGGTTGATTCGATAGATACAGGTGTACCCCATCGTCCCTACGAGTGGGATGATGACCCTTACAAGTATCGACTTGTTCGCCGAGCACTTTACCGTGCCAAAAGAGCGAACGCATCAGCAGACAACATCCAAACAGGCGAGCCTCACTACAGTGAATTCTTTCATTGGGTTCAGTCTGGTTTTGTTCGCAAGAAGTACGCAAACGAGTCAATCAGGAAGAACCGCCCATCACTTGT
>DUNL01000067.1 GCA_012839385.1 Clostridiaceae bacterium | reverse complement strand
CTAGACCTTCTGCTGAAGCAAAAAATGCTAAAAAGAAAACACCCATGGCGATATCACCGTCTTTGGTGATTATTGCAGTTGTAAAGAAGGATATAACTGCAAAACAAAAAGCTAAAATTCCTATTGTGATGTCTACTTGATTCATTTTAGTTAACTCCGTGTTGGTTATATAGTAAATATAGAAAATCTTATCGTTTTGTCAATGTATTTCTTGTAAACTTTTATTTTTATATTAGTTAAGATATAAATTCACCACCGATATACTCAGGTTTACCTTTAGTTGATTTTAATGGGTTACCCCAACAATTGAAATCCCGACCTACTTTTCTTGGTGCTCCTTCTAATGAAGACAATTTGTTACGGAAACAATAGAAACTACCACCTACTTTTGATGGCGAACCTTTTAATGAATACAATTCGTTAAGTGCACAAATGAAATCACCACCCACCTCGGTGAAATTGATAGGGATTTTTGTTAAACCCAATCCACTTAAATCCACATCACCAGTCACTTTTACGGTTTTGCCGATGTATTCTTTGTAGTTATCTTTGTCTATATGATCAACTACAATTACTTTTCCGTTTGTTTGTTGTTCTTTCATGGTAAATCCTTTGTTGATTAGTAATAGTAAATATAGTATGAAACAAACAAAAGTCAAGGGTTTATTTAAACTATTTTTATCCACTTTAGATGCAATACAAACACCACTGCCGTGGTTATCAATAATAACGGCGTGTGTGGCAATAAGAGCGAGTTTAAGGCAATATAAACGAATCCACCTATAATAGACGCACCTGCATAAAAACCCGTTTTAAGGGCGGAAGGAACCTCATTAGCTAGTACATCCCTTATAACACCACCAAAAACTGCTGTCGTTGTACCCATTAAAACTATAGTTAAGCAATTGGTGTCTGCTAAATATGCCTTTTGTGCTCCCACAGCAGTGAAGAAACCAAGACCAAGCGTGTCCAAAACCATGATTGTTAGTCTATATTTCTTATATTGCATCGCTTTAAACACAAGCGTACTAACTGCACCTACTATACAAGTGATTATATATTGTGGTTTTTCGAGTGCCAAAGGTGTCACACCCAACAAAACATCCCTTGTGATTCCTCCACCTATTCCTGTCATTATAGCTAAGAAAGTAACACCAACAACATTCAATTTGTGAGTTATCGCCTTGGATGCACCAGTGACAGCAAAAGCAAAAGTTCCCAGCAAATCGATTAACATTATAGTAAATTCCATAAAAACTACCCTTTAATTATCAAAATCATCATCCTCACCAATCCACTTAAATAGAACAGTTATATAAAAAGGTGCATAAAATAACACCACAAAGGTATTAAACAATATCTCCTCTATAGTAGTTAACCTTCCCTGTGCGTTTAAATAGTGGACAAATACCACTCCAAAAGTTAACATTAAAAACACAGGGATGGTCTTTAAACACCATGTTATTAATTTTATCATTTTTTTATTCTCCTAAGACTTCCAAAACTTGTGCTCTGGTCATTTTGTGCCTTACCCAAGAAGGAGGTTCCTCGTCTACTGTGATGCAGAAGATTTTCTTCCCCCAGCGTACAGGTTCATCCCAGACAAACTGAGCGTCTGTGAAATAAACTATTCCATCAAACTTGTGTCGTTCATCGTTTAGTTTATCTATCACCGATTGAGGATTGGTCATCCCCCTACCTACTAAGTCCACAGACTTGTCTCTTTTGTTTAGTTTAGTTATATCAGAGCAAACACCATCCCAAAAACAGTATGAGACTTCAGAGTGCTTTAAAAACCCTTTTAACATTTTAAGACCTTTTTCGATGTCCTCATCGCTCATGCTCCCACTGGAGTCTATTGCAAACAGAACTCTTGAGTGGGATAACTTCCGCTTTCCAGGGTAGTCGAAACCTTTGCGACGGTTCATTTTCATGCGTGTTTGCTCTGTGTCCGTGGAGCGTACGCTCTGAGCAAAGCGTCTTAAAATTTTACGAGGATCAAATCTTGGTGTGTGTGCAAGCAATATCGATTGGATAAGTTTAGGAGATAGATTCCCCCAAGTGGATGAGTCACTCGCCACTCGGTTCGCTGTCTCTTTGACTGCTTCCTCAAACATCTCATTCTCTCCCCATTCCGCTGTGGCAGTCTCACTAGCTTGCTCACTCGAGGAGAAATAGTCAGAGAGTGCCTTGGCATCTCCTGTTAATTCTCCCTCTCCGTCTTCACCTTGTCCGTCTCCGTCATCTCCGCTCTGTTGCTCCTCAGTGTCTCCCTCACCTTCACCTTCCCCAGCGTCATTACCTTTTTCTTGTTTAGAGGAAGCGTCATCGTCCTCGGTTTCCTTTTTGTCACCGTTCTTGTTATTAGACTTATTATCCCCACTTTGGTCTCCCTGACCATCCTGCTCCTCAGAGTCCTCTTCACTCTCCTGCTTTTGCTTTTGCTTTTGCTCTTTAATTAGCTTGGCAAACATCGCTTGGAGTTTTTCTAAATAAAAGTCCTCAGACTTATTAAAATTAAACTTCTCTTTAAGAATATCCTCGAAGTCCATGATGTGAGGAATGCTGATTTCTATCAAATCTCTTACTTCCTTTTTAGAAGTGTCTAACAAATATTTGTCTTCACTTACTATTAAGTCACTAGATAACTTTAAGGATTCTATTGGATTACAGCGTCTGCTTGTTACATGGTTAAGACCTATACGAAGTCCTTCCATTCCTAAAATATAAGCAAGGACTGAGTTGTCCTCGATGGTGTTTATAAAATCTGGATTGTACTCAAGGAACGCATTCATGATTGATGACTGTGTATTTATACGCACAGTCAAACCTTCTTTAAATATAGGTTTTAAGTCAGCGTGGTTTAAAAACATTAACATCGCTGGTTGCTGGATTAAAATTTTATTAAAAGCAAGCGAGATTGCTTTCTCTGCCTTTTCTATTGCTTCTTGTTGATCTTTGGTAGTAGTAGTCATCTGTTAACTCCTGTTTAACTATATTAAATATAGTATAGATTTGGATAATTGTCAAGGGATTATTAAAAAAAAACAAAGAAAAAAGATAGGATTTTACTCCTATCTTTTGATTTTTACCTACCTTACATTTGTGTGTCGATGGAGATGATTTTGATGTACATCTCTAAAATGGGAACGCTCGCTCCACATCGCTGAACCTAAACTTAAAGAGATGTACATCAAAATCATCTCCATCGACACACAAATGTAAGGTAGGTAAAAATCAAAAGATAGGAGTAAAATCCTATCTTTTTT
>DUNL01000088.1 GCA_012839385.1 Clostridiaceae bacterium | reverse complement strand
CCGCTAAGCACGACAACACTAACACCACACAAACAACCCCAACTAACAGCCTTTTCATGTCATACCCTCCCCTTAATAATTATTTCACGTGAAATAATTTCGCCCGGGAGGGTTATTACTCCTCTTTATCCAGATCCAAGGCATATATTTTCTGCAGCTTCCTCATGTTCTCCTTGTATTCGCCAGATTCATGCTTTGAGGGTTTCCACATGCGTATCTGGATGATCCGCTGCATGATTGTATCGCTGGATAGTCCGTTCAGCAACGCCTTAAACTCGTGCCAGTGGAGCTTCCCCTGCTGTTCGTAAAGGTTCATCCCGTACGCCTGCCGGAATGAGGCATAAATGTATTCTGCGTCCTGTTCCAGGTCAATCACCCTGTCGTCGTCCTCTTCTTGCACCGGCATTGGATTGCCCTTTAGATCATACTCAATTGGTTGTTTCCTTTTAATTTCAATCAGGTTTTTGTAGATATGATTCCACAGTTCAACAGAGGGAACGTAATCCTGCTCACCTAGCAATAAAGCAAGGCTTATCTCTGCCTTCTCATAGTCTCGCAGGGCATCGTCTGAAAGCACATCGAAAACATCCAGAACATTGTCAAAGGCCAGGTCAATCCTGTATTCCTTGCCCTCGTAAACAAAAGAGGTGACAAGAGGATCATTAAGTCGCATCTAATCACTTCTTTTTCCGTTTCTTCTCCAGGTACTCTTTTTTCCTCGCCTCTACCTGCTTTGATCTTTCTGCTTCCTGTTCCTCGATGCGCTTTGCAATAGCCTCCCCCAGGGGATCAAGTGCTTGCTCCAGCGCCATTATGTCAGGGTACTGCTCGTAGATTTTCCTGAACACTCCGTCACCAAAAATAATATCGTATTGGGCAGCGACAAACTCCCTATGCACATCGAGGGCAGCATCAACAGCTTTGGTGTCTACGTCCTCAATTTCTACATCATCCGGAAAATGAATATGCCTTGCCTTCTCCTGTGCCTCTTTCAGCTTTTCCTGTGCTAGTTCTTCCACATCGAAAAACCGCCTCAGGTTCTCAAGTGAACTGTCAAACCAGAGTTCAAGACTCCCAATTTTCACGGGGAAACCAGTCCGCTTTATATCAATCTTGATTTCGCTCATATTGTCCCTCCTTTAGAAAAAAGAGAGGGGATATCCCCTCTCTTATCCCGCTGGCGCCTCCACGTCTTTTTCCTCTGGAATCCGGTCAAAACGGATCGTGCAGCTAAAGGTTTCGTAAGCAGAAGCGTCACCTGCACCGGCAACAATGGCTGACACAGTAGCCCTGCCCACCCACTCCTTTGTACCGTTAGCAGATACAACACGATGCCAAATCTTACGACCATCCCCGGTTTTGTATTTCAACCCCGCAATTAGCGCCTGGGCCGGATCTTCAGGGTCATAAAAACCCTCAACGGAATAAGCACCTGCCACCGATATAATATCAGTCTCCGGGGTCCCATCGCCGTCATAGTAGGCAGTATTTTCCGTTTCCTCTTCTGTCTCATCGCCGATTGCAGAAATCCACTTCGCCAACTCTAGCCACTCTGTAGGTGGAGTATCTGGTGTTAAAGGGTCACACGCCGCTACAAAATGTCCACGCAAAGCGTTTTTATTTCTCGCCATTATGTGAAGGCAAATATTACAGTTTTTAAGGAGGAATAAAATAATGGCGAGAAAT
>DUNL01000150.1 GCA_012839385.1 Clostridiaceae bacterium | reverse complement strand
TTGGAAGAGATGCCCGGTGAAGAAGGTTATCCCGCTTATCTTGGTTCTCGCCTAGCCAATTTCTATGAGAGAGCGGGTATCGTTCGTTGTTTAGGTAGTGACCACCGGCTGGGTGTGCTGACCGCGATTGGCGCGGTGTCACCGCCGGGAGGCGATCTCTCTGATCCGGTGGCTCAATCAACGCTGAGGATAGTTCAAGTTTTCTGGAGCTTGGATTCAACTCTAGCCTATAGAAGACATTTCCCAGCCATTAATTGGCTTACCAGTTATTCACTCTACAGTGATAAGATAGATCGCTGGATGAATGACAACATTACTTCAAGGTGGAGCAGCCTGCGTCAAGACGCGATGAAACTATTGCAGGAAGAGGCGGAATTAGAAGAAATTGTACGTTTGATAGGTCATGACGCCCTGTCGGACGGTGATCGTCTGAAGTTGGAAGCTGCCAGATCATTACGCGAGGACTTTTTGCATCAAAATTCCTTTGACGCTGTAGATACATTCACATCACTTGAAAAACAACACCATATGCTGGAATTGCTGATGACATGGTATTACCAGGCTCAAAAAGCGCTTGATAGCGGTATAGAGTATAAAAAATTAGTTAATCTAGAAGTTCGTGACGAGCTTTCCCGTCTGAAGATGGTGCCCGAAGATAAAATTACAGACAAATTTGATGAGCTCAACGCACAATTAAACAATGAGCTTTCAGCTCTTGGTACCGGAGGAAAATAGATATGGCCAGAGAATATCGTACGATTGAAGAAGTAGCGGGACCTTTGATGTTGGTCTGCGGGGTTGAAAATGTCAAATACGATGAATTGGCCGAGATTGAGCTTCCCGGAGGGGAAGTTAGACACTGCAAAGTTTTGGAAATAGACGGCACAGACGCGCTTGTCCAATTATTCGAGAGTTCAATCGGTATTAATATAGAGGAATCCAAAGTTCGTTTCCTGGGCAAAGGACAGGAACTGGCAGTTTCTCGCGAAATGTTGGGTCGTGTCTTTGATGGGCTAGGTGATCCGATTGATGGTGGACCGGAGTTGATACCTGAAGTAATGCGTGATATCAACGGTACGCCAATTAACCCGGCGGCCAGGGATTATCCGGATGAATTTATTCAGACAGGTGTTTCGGCGATCGATGGGCTGAATACTTTGGTCCGTGGACAGAAGCTGCCGATTTTTTCAGCATCAGGTTTGCCCCATAATATGTTGGCAGCTCAAGTCGCCAGACAGGCCAATGTTTTGAATACCGATGACAAATTCGCGGTTGTCTTCGCGGCGATGGGCATTACATTTGAAGAGGCGGATTTCTTTATTAACGACTTTAGAAATACCGGCGCTATCGAGAGAGCGGTAATGTTTATCAATCTAGCTGATGACCCGGCAATTGAACGTATTTCTACGCCGCGCATGGCTCTGACCGCGGCGGAATATCTGGCCTTTGATTTGGAAATGCATGTACTGGTATTGATGACGGACATAACTTATTACGCGGAAGCTCTGCGTGAAGTCTCAGCCGCCCGTAAGGAAGTTCCGGGAAGGCGTGGCTATCCGGGCTATCTGTATACCGACCTAGCTAGTTTGTATGAGAGGGCGGGGAGAATTAGGGGCAATCGAGGTTCCATTACCTTGATGCCGATACTGACAATGCCCGACGATGATAAGACTCACCCCATACCTGACCTTACCGGCTATATAACTGAGGGTCAGATTATTCTAAGTCGTGAGCTCTTCCGCAAAGGTCTGCGTCCACCTATTGACGTATTGCCTTCTTTGTCTCGTTTGAAAGATAAAGGAATCGGTGAGGGTAAGACCCGGTCAGATCATGCCGATACGATGAATCAACTTTTCGCGGCCTATTCTCGTGGGAAAGACGCTAAAGAGCTGGAAGTAATTCTGGGGGCGGAAGCATTATCTGAGGTAGACAGAATTTACGCTAAGTTCTCCGATGAGTTCGAAGCAAAATATGTTTCCCAAGGTTTTACCACCGATCGAACAATTGAAGAGACTCTAAGTATTGGTTGGGAGCTGTTATCTATTCTGCCCAAGAATGAGCTCAAGCGTATTCGAGACGAATATATTGAAGCTTATTATCTTGAGGATCGGGAGGGCTGATGATGTCTAAGCGTCGAGTCAATCCCAATCGTATGGAATTGCTGAAGTTGAAAAATCAACTTCAGACTGCTCGTCGTGGACACAAACTCCTCAAGGACAAACGTGATGAACTGATGCGTCAATTCTTGGATCTGGTTAGGGTCACAGCGAACTTGCGCGTGCGGGTAGAAAAATTACTGGAAGAGGCTAACCAGGAGATGGTATTGGCCAGGGCTACGATGCAAGTTGAGGTAGTGGAATCAGCGCTTTTGACAGGATTGCCCCCGCTTGAGTTGGAAGTATCGGAGATCAATACTATGAGTGTAATCTCTCCGGTCTTCAGATTGCCTTCTGCTGAGAAAATGGAGGATAAAGATAGCGATACGAAAACACTAAACGCGGTTAATAGTGATCTACCTTATGGGATGACGTCTGTATCCGGTGAGCTGGATCAGGCGATTGACGCCTTGCGAGAAGTTTTCCCGCTATTGATAGAGTTAGCGGAAAAAGAGAATCAAGCTAAGCTAATGGCCGTTGAGATTGAAAAGACACGCCGTCGCGTAAATTCCTTGGAATATGTTTTGATCCCTGAATTACAGGAGTTGATCTCCTCAATTACTATGAAGATGGAAGAGAATGAACGTGGTAACTTGACCCGTTTGATGAAAGTCAAAGATATGATCGTCGCGGCCAGAATCAAGGAGAAAAAACTCCAGCATTCTTAAGTATCAGTCAATATTTCCATAATTACCGGCTTTTTAGCAAATCGGTCTGAGCTCTTCTTTGTGATAGTCGAACAACTAGCTACTGAGGTTTGAGAAATGACGAAAATTAACAGGAATTTATTCGCGATTGATTTAGAGAGCGGTCTCTACGATATCTTCCAAAAAGCGACTCGATTACATCAAGCCGGTAGAAAAATTATCCATATGGAGATTGGCAAGCCGGACTTTGATTCACCTCAGGCAGCTAAAGAGGAGGCCCGGAAAGCTTTGGCTGAGGGATTTGTTCATTACACTACTTTAAATGGCATTCCCGAACTACGTCAGGCCATAGCACAAAAAGAAAAGCGCGCTAATAATATCATCTTCGACCCGGAGACGGAAATCATAGTTACCGCGGGCGCGTGTGAAGCGATAACATGCGCGTTAATAGCTCTTTTTGAACCGGGTGATGAAATCATAATCCCCAGTCCTTATTTTCAGATTTATTGGGACGCCGCTAATATGCTAGGGCTAAAGGTGGTTGAGGTCCCCCTTACTGTTGAGAATGATTTTGAGCTGGATATTGACAGTATGAGACAGGCCATTACAAACAAAACTAGAGGCCTTATTATTAATACTCCCTGTAATCCAACCGGCAAAGTAATCAGTCTTGATAGCCTTAAGGAAATCTCGCGGTTGGCCATAGACAATGAGTTGGTCGTAATATCGGATGAGACATATGACCAATTTGTCTTTGCCGGCAAGCACTATAGCTTGCGTAATTTGCCCGGCATGAAGGAGCGTACAGTCGTAGTTAACTCGGCCTCGAAAACCTTCTCTATGACCGGATGGCGTATCGGCTATCTGATCGCTGACAAGAAATTTATTCCCTATCTGGGGAAAATACATCAGTCCTTATCAACTTGCGCGACTTCTTTCGCTCAGAGAGGCGCGGCTGTCGCTTTCAGAGACTGTCATGACTTTACTTATAATATGGTGCGAGAGTTCAAGTTGCGTCGTGACTTGTTACTGGAAGGTTTAAGTAAGATAGAAGGTCTTGACTGTAATCGTCCGCAGGGAGCTTTCTATGTTTTCCCCAGCATTAAAAAGCTTGGCTTGGATGATAAGAGTTTTTGTGACCTGATGTTAGACGCGGGTGTGGCTATTGCTCCCGGCTCTGTTTTTGGCAAAGATTATTCTGATTATGTCCGTATCAGTTATGCTTGTTCTCGGCAGGATATCAAAGAGGCCGTGAATATACTGACCACGACCATATCGCGATTATAAACGGTTGTCCGGTCTCTGCCGTATTTTAGTCATAATTTCCGACATAGGTGGCGAACGCGTTCGTTTATAGACTGATATTTTGTGTTTTGCTTTTGGTGCCTGTGTTTTCTTGCCAGCAGCTAATATA
This sequence comes from Clostridiaceae bacterium, assembly GCA_012839385.1. Classification (GTDB taxonomy): domain Bacteria; phylum Bacillota; class Clostridia; order Saccharofermentanales; family DTU023; genus UBA1046. The sequence goes on along the minus strand of DUNL01000150.1, from coordinate 24,533 downwards.
AATGTGATAATGGTTGCTGGAAAGAATTTTTGAGCAGAAATTATCCGCGTTTTGAGGGAAGCTCGGATCTTATTTAGAGAGAAGTAGTTCTGATAACTTTTTGATCTTAATATGGAAATATTTCCGCAGGAGGGGAACATGACTAAACCTACCGGTGTTCATGTGTATTCGGAAATTGACAGGCTGAAAAAAGTTCTTTTGCACAGACCTGGAAAAGAGATCGATAACCTTACACCAACTAACAAAGAAAGATTGCTGTTCGACGATCTGCCTGATGCCTATATGGCCGGGACAGAGCATGATGCTTTTGCTGAGGCTCTTCGCGATAGTGGTATTGAGACTATCTATATTGAAGATCTTCTAGCTGATGTGTTACGAGACTCGGAGATCCGTGCCAGTTTTGTTCGTCAATTTCTGATTGAAGACGCTATTGATGAGGTCAATATTGATCCCATGACGGAATGGCTGTCCGATTTCTCTGATGCCAGGGAACTAGCGGATTTGTTAATCGCGGGTATTCGCAATTTTAATGGCGCGATGCCGCTCAAGTTGCCTCAGCCGCCACCGAAGGAACAATTGATGTTGTTAGATCCGTTGCCAAATCTATATTTTTCCCGTGATCCTTTCAGCTTTATAGGCAGAGGAGTGTCCTTAAGTCGTATGTATACTAATACCAGGCAGCGTGAGACCTTGATTGGGGAGTATATTTTTGAATATCATCCGGACTTTGTGGGAATACCTCGTTATTATCAAAGGACGTATCCGTATCCTCTGGAGGGTGGGGATATTCTCGTTCTGAATAATCGAGTGCTGGCTGTCGGTGTCAGTGAGAGAACTAATATTAAAGCCATTGAGCTTTTAGCTGAGAATTTGCTTAAAGAAGATATTGGCTTTAGATATATTTTGGCGATTAAGATCCCTTCTAAGAGGGCTTTTATGCATCTTGACACTGTATTTACTATGATTGATCACGACATTTTTACCATTCACCCTGAGATTGAGGGCGCGATGGAAGTTTTTGAGTTTACTCGTAAGGAGGGAAGAATTAAATCCAGATTGAAGTCCGGTGAGCTTTCAGAAATTTTGGCCAGGTATTTAGAGGTTGAGCAGGTCACCTTAATTCGCTGTGGCGGTGGGGATCCTATTGATGCTCAGCGTGAACAGTGGAGTGATGGTTCCAACACGTTGGCTGTGGCTCCCGGCAAAGTGATTGTGTACAGTCGCAATCATGTAACCAATCGTATTTTGGAGGAAGCCGGGATTGAATTAGTGCGTGTTCCATCAAGTGAATTATCCCGTGGCAGAGGAGGACCGAGGTGTATGTCAATGCCGATCTGGCGGGAGTAATCTGACTTTATTTTGAAAGCTGTATTTGTTATCATTAATATCCGGGAAAACGTTCATAAGGATTGGAAAATTCCGTCTTCTATGCGATAATATATGTTGATATGAAAAAACAACGTATTGTGGTCGCCCTGGGTGGAAATGCTCTAGGGAAGACTGCTGAGGAACAAAGTCAAATCGTCAAAAAAACAGTTCGCCCTCTCGTCGATTTAGTGGAGGGCGGAAGTCAGGTATTAATTACTCACGGCAACGGCCCCCAGGTTGGAATGATAAACTTGGCCTTTGAGAGCGCAAGTGAGGAAACAATGCCTTTCCCGGAATGTGGGGCTATGAGTCAAGGTTATATCGGCTACCATCTGCAAAGCGCGCTCCAAGCGGAGATTCAAAGACGCGGGCTGTCCGTTCCTGTCGCGACGGTTATTACTCAAGTGCTGGTAGACCCTGACGATCCTGCTTTCGCTGACCCTACAAAACCTATCGGCTTTTTCTATGATGCTGAGACGGCGAAAAAGATCTCCGCCGAAAAAGATTGGGTGATGAAAGAAGATTCCGGACGCGGCTGGCGTCGCCATGTAGCGTCGCCTCTGCCTCTAGAGATTGTTGAGCTGGAGACGATTAAAGTACTTGCAGAAGCCGGGCAGATTGTGATTACTGTCGGAGGTGGTGGCATTCCGGTTGTCTCCAGAGGAGATGAATATGAGGGTGTCGCGGCAGTTATCGATAAAGATTTTGCCAGCGCTAAACTAGCTGAGACGATTAATGCCGATTTGTTGATAATCCTGACAACTGTAGACAACATAGCTTTGCATTACGGTATGCCCCAACAAGAAGAATTGTATGACGTTGATACGGAGACAATTAAAGAATATATCAAGGCCGGCCATTTCGCTGCGGGAAGTATGTTACCTAAAGTGATGGCCGGTCTTCATTTTGTCGAGCCCGACGAGGGCAGACAGGCTCTAATAACTTCACTTGCTAATGCCAAATCAGGCCTAGCTGGTGAGGGAGGTACTAGAATATATTGCCGGTCATAGGATAAATATGGCTGGTTTTATAGTAGATATATCTGATTCCATATAGATATTAAAACCAAATAGAAAGGCATAAGGAGGAACATTATGCAAGAAATCAGAGTTGGAATTTGGGGCTTCGGCGCCATGGGAAGTGGCATCGCTAAGATGATCGCTTCCAAGAAAGGCATTGTTGTTACAGGTGTCTGTGACAAATGGGAGGAAATTGTTGGGAAAGATATGTACGAACTTCTCGAAATTGACAGAGGAGATCGTCCGGAAGTCGTCATTACATCTGATGAGAAGGAAGTTTTCTATCCCGGCAGCTGTGATATCGCAGTCCTGGCCACGGACAGCTTTGTATCAGCTCAGATGGACAAGCTAGTCTACTGCATTGAATGTGGTTTAGACGTAATATCCACCGCCGAAGAGATGGCCTGGCCACAGGCACAATCCCCTGCAGAAGCTAAGAAGATAGATGTTCTTGCTAAACAGCATGGCGTATCTGTCTTGGGAACAGGTATTAACCCCGGTTTCGTGCTCGACTATCTCATACTTGCTCTGACGGGCGCATGTGAAAATGTAGACTCTATTGAAGCCGCGCGTGTTAATGACTTGGCACCTTTTGGTGCGGCGGTTATGCACGAGCAAGGTGTTGGAATCTCCATGGAAGAGTTCGAGCGCCGTATGGCAATAGATGATCTAGCTGGACATGTCGGTTTCCCAGAGTCCGTAGGCATGATCGCGGAAGGCATGGGCGTAGAGATCGCCGATCAGGAAATTACCAAAGATCCTATTATCACCGAAGTAGACCGTAAATCAAAATACGGTGAAGCCAAAAAAGGTAACCTTGCCGGTATCCGTCAGCAAATTTTTGCTCGCACAGCAGACGGCGAGACCTTTATCCATTTGGATCACCCGCAGCAGATTTGCCCTGAAGATGCAAATACTGATACAGGTGACTATATTACCATTCACACTGGCGATTATGATATGAATATGCAGATTAAACCTGAAACACCAGGCGGAATCGGCACCATTGCCATGATCGTTAACATGATTCCTCAGACCCTGACAGCTACTCCCGGTCTCAAGACCATGCTTGATCTGCCGGTACCGCGCTGCATTATGGGCGATTTCCGTGATCAGCTTGTTACTGATCGCTTCGCGGGCTATGGTTTCAAGAAGGGCGACTATGTGGTTGTTGAGGTCGAGATTCTGACCCCGGCAGAGAGAGCTCCTCAAGTTCCGGACGACACCAAGGAAGTATCCTTTGTCGCTCTGTACAAGGGCTATCTGCAAGATGAAACTGCTAACGCAGGTGATGAAGTAACAATTAAGACAGTTATTGGACGTGAAGTTAAAGGTGTCCTGACTACTCGCGATACATCTCCGACCCACAACTACGGTAAAGTAGTTCCTGAGTTGATGAAAGCACACGAAGATGTTCGGGACTATTTATTTGGAGGAGAAGAATAAATGACGAAGAAAGATATGTCTTATGAAGCAGTAATGGGCCGTCGTAACGAGATTATGTTGAGTGCTGTCGGCATCGATTACGAACAGTATGAATTAGAAGGCGTTGCCTTTGATTACGAGAAGATGATGGATGATGTCGGCTATTCCATGGCAGAAGTTCAGGAAATTCAGAAAGGAATGGAAGTCGGAAATACTCCGCTTTTAGAACTTAAGAATTTTACAGCTCTGGCCAAGAAGGTCGGTGGACCCGGTAAGGGCGCTCGTATCTTCGTCAAAGACGAAGCGACGAATCCCTCAGGCAGCTTTAAAGCGCGTCGTGCCGCCTTGGCGGTACATGAAGCCAAAAAACTTGGCTACAAAGGCGTTATCGCTGCTACCAGTGGTAACTACGGTGCGGCAGTTGCCTGCATGTCAGCCAAGCTAGGTCTCAAGTGCATCATTGTTCAGGAGTGCTACGACAGCGAATTTGTCGGTCAGCCTGAGATTCTTGAGAAACAGCGCGCTTGCGAGGCCTTGGGCGCTGAAGTTGTTCAGATGACAGTAGGCCCCGAGCTCTTCTATGAAGACCTGCGTCTATTGGAAGAAACCGGCTATTACAATGCCTCTCTGTATGTTCCCGGCGCTATCACAGGTGTTGAGACTCTTGGTTACGAGATCGCGCAACAATGCCGTGAGATGGTAGGAAAAGATCCGGAATATGTTCTCGTTACCAACGCTGGTGGCGGTAACCTGACCGGAACCGCTAGAGGACTGAAGAAGGCCGGCGCTAATGATACTAAGGTTTACGCAGTTTCAGTAGACCTGTCAGGACTACATATGGCTTCTGACAAGGACTTCAACCGCAAATCCTTTACAACCGGACATACCGGCTTCGGTATCCCGTTCACAACTTTGCCTGACAGAAGTGACGTTCCGCGTAACGCCGCTCGTCCCCTGCGCTATATTGATGAGTATCTGATCGTCAAACAGGGTGAGGTTTTCTACGTTACTGAAATGCTGGCATCTCTGGAAGGTATTGAGAGAGGACCGGCCGGTAACACTTCTCTCGCAGCAGCAGTCGCGCTTGCCGCTACTCTGCCTGAAGATGAAGTTATCGTCGTTCAGGAAACTGAATATACCAGCGCCGGAAAGCATCCGATGCCTCAGTTAACCTTTGCCAGACAAAACGGCATTGAGATTTTCTTTGGTGATCCGGATGAAGATGTTCCGGGCAAGAACATTATTCTACCGGAAGATCCTTCCCAGATTAAACTACGTTTCAGTGATATGAAGCGTCTACGTCTGTCTTGCCTGAAGCGCATAGCTACAGAAGATAGAGAATATTCTGACGTTGAATTGCAGTATATGGCTGATGAAGTCAATGTACCTGTAGACGAAGTCAAAGAATTGTTGTTAGAACTAGAATAATCTATGAGTTTAAGGCGGAAGTAGCCCGGGATCCCGGGCTTCTTCCTGTCTTTGGTCAAATTGTTCAAAATGAGAATAAGGAGGAACAAATGGCAGAAAGAAAGAGTTTTGAAGAACGCCGAGCTCATCTCGCTGACAAGACAGATGAAGAACTCTTCGAGTATTTCTGGGAACTTGCCGAGCGCATTGTCGACCCTATGATTCAGGAGGGTCGTGAAAATACTACACCAGCGGTCGAGCGCAGTATTTTGTTGCGCATGGGATTTTCCAGTCTGGAAGCGGCCCCTATCGTCAATGGTGTAATGGAGCGTGGTTTGATGGGCAAAGGTGCCGGTAATGTAGTCTGGAGACTAAGCAAAAAGCTAAATCTTCCCTATCGTGATGTAGGTGTTGGACTAGCGGAAGGAAAGTACTGGGACGAAGTTGACGGCCTTTTTGAGGAGGTGGCACAATGAAGGACAAGTGTAAAGAAATGTGTGCCAGAGAGACTAATATTAAGCTCGATGTAAACGAGAAAATTGATCTCCGTAAGATTCTGGACGGTCTAGAGAATTATCATTCTCCACGTCGCCCTTGGCACTGGCGCGAAAATGCTTTCGTCGAAAGGCAAATAGGAGACTTTGTCTATTTAGAGACCTCGGATTCCTTGAAGAATTCCGTACCGCTTCCCGGTAGCCGTGGCTTTGGCCACATTGATCCGCAACCGGACTGTGTTATTACTACAGAGATTGCCTCTGGACGCTTTGAAGATGATATCCGCCGGATGCGTATGTGCGCTTGGCAGGGAGCTGACCATATCATGGTCATCCGTACTGCCGGTCAGTCACATATTGACTCCCTATTAGAAGGTACAACTCAGGGCATTGGTGGTATCGCGGTAACTCGTAAACAGTGTCGCGCGACTAGAAGAGCCCTTGATTTAATTGAAGATGAAGTTGGTCGTCCAATTAATTTCCACTCTTATGTTTCAGGTGTCGCTGGCCCGGATATAGCGGTAATGTTTGTTGAAGAGGGTGTTTCCGGTGTTCACCAGGATCCCCAGTACAACGTACTATATCGTAATATTAATATGCGCCGTAGCTTTATTGACGCTTGTGAGAGTAAGAGTGTTCTGGCCTACGGTGGTATGTTGCAGATTGACGGAGCGCATAATGCCAACGCTACCGCTATGGAAGCTTGGAAAGTTATGCCTGAACTGATGGTTCAGCATGCTATTAATACTATCTTCTCTGTCAAGTGTGGAATCCTGCCGGAGAACATTGCCCTATCAAGTGTGCCCCCGACAGCGCCACCGGCGCCTTGTATGCGTCTTGACCTTCCCTATGCTGTCGCGTTGCGTGATTTCTTCCGTGACTATAAGATTCGCGCTCAGCAGAATACCAAGTATATGGAGTCTGAAACTCGTGAAGCTACGGTTACTCATACCTTGAATATGCTGATCTCACGCTTGACCACCGCGGATGTTCAGTCAACAATTACCCCAGACGAAGGACGTAACGTGCCCTGGCATTACTTTAATGTTAACGCGGTTAACACCGCTCGTCAGGCTCTGAACGGTATGGACGGATTACGCACGATGGTAGAGATTAAGCGTGACGGTCCTCTGGGAGAAGTAGTCAGAGACCTCAAGGAAAGAGCAATTCTCTTCTTAGAAGAGATTCTGGAGGTCGGCGGTTATTATGACGCTGTCGAACAGGGCTTCTTTGTTGACTCCGGAGAATATCCTGAGCGCAATAATGACGGTATAGCTCGTGAACTTGATGGCGGTATTGGCGTTGGCGCGATCTACAAGCGTGATAAAGATTATTTCGCCCCTGTCAGCGCTCACTTTGGTTATAACAATGTACCTGAAGAGTTCTCTTGCCCCAGTGAAGCAATTGGCGGCGACACTTTCTCCGATCCTTCCAAGATTCAGTTTATTGATGAATTGGATAAAAACGATAATGTCAATGTCAGACTGGATGAACTCGCGAAATATGACGAGCATCCCAATTTGATTCGTCCGGAAGTTGAATTCCGTTCCGATGGAGTCATTGTCCTGACCCTCTTGCTACCTACCGATGAGCGTAGAGCGGAATTTGCAGCTATAGCGCTCGGTGAGAAGTTAGGACTTAAAGAATGTACTGTTATTCATAAGCAGGTAATGCATCCTGCCGAAGGTACATACATTGAGATGAAGGGAACCGTTGACTTTGACATCGATCTGGATTCCTTGGTCATACCGGAAAAAATTGAAACCTTGTCCGAAAAAGAGATCCGCGCGGATGTTCAGGATAAGCCCATGACAGTTGTCGCGGCAACAGTTGGCGAGGATGAACACTCTGTCGGATTGAAAGAGATTCTTGACATTAAACACGGTGGTATCGAAGGCTTTGGTATTAAGTATCATTATCTTGGCACCTCTGTTCCGGTTGAGAAGTTAGTAGACGCGGCGATTGAGACAAACGCTGACGCTATCCTACAGTCCACGATCATATCTCATAATGACATTCACTATACCAATATGAAGAAACTCCATGAGACCTGTATTGAAAAGGGTATTAGGGATAAAATCATCTTGGCCTGTGGTGGAACTCAAGTTACCAATGAAGAAGCTGTCAAGACCGGTGTCGACGTTGGCTTCGGCCGCGGTAGTCACGGTATTGATGTCGCCAGTTTCCTGGTGAAAAAACGTAGAGAAATGAGTGAAAATGAAGGTTGATGTTTTGGTTGCCGAAATCGGCAGTACCACGACAGCAGTTAACGCATTTAACGGACTAGAGAGCGCTAACCCTGCCCTGATCGGGCAGGGTGTAGCGCCTACTTCTGTTGAGTCCGGTGATGTAACCGTTGGTCTAAAAGAAGCGATAGATGATCTAAAAGAAAAGTTGGCAACGGATGAATTAAGCTGGGATCATATGTTTGCTTCCAGTTCTGCTGCCGGTGGCTTGTCAATGACCGTACATGGTCTTGTTTATGACATGACGGTTAGGGCGGCTAGAGAAGCGGCACTTGGTTCAGGAGCGGTCTTACGGCATGTTACAGCTGGTAAGCTAAGGCGTACCGATATTGTTAAGATTCAAGAGATCTCTCCCAATATCATATTAATTGCCGGCGGGGTAGATTATGGCGAGCGCGATACTGCTCTGTATAATTTTGAGATGATTGCCAGTAAGGTTCCCAATATTCCTATTATTTATGCCGGCAATATTGAAAATCATGAGGAGATTCGCCTGATCGCGGAAGAATTTGGCACTGAGGTGTTCTATGTAGAAAATTGTTATCCCTGTATAGACCAACTCAATGTTGAGCCTACCCGTGAAGTAATTCAAGATGTCTTTGAGAAACACATCATACATTCCCCGGGAATGGAAAAAATTCATGAAATGGTCGACAGTACCATAATGCCTACTCCAGGAGCAGTAATGCAAGCTGCCAAAATCGCTTATGAAAAGTTTGAGGATTTAGTAGTATTTGATGTTGGTGGAGCTACCACGGACGTTCATTCAGTAACCGAAGGAAGTCCCGCTATTCAGATGATAATGATGTATCCGGAACCTGTCGCCAAGCGAACTGTGGAAGGGGATCTCGGAGTATTTGTTAACAGACACAATATTTTGAGCCAACTTACCGAGCATGAACTGGACGAACATTTTCCGGATAGAGAGTATTATCTGGAAAACGCTCTAGAGATTCCTACAGACGCGGATGAGATAAATTTCGTTGAGAATTTGGCAGAAGCGTGTTGCAGGCTTGCCTTGAAAAGACATGCCGGAACAATGACAGAAATGTATACAGCTCATGGCCGTAAGGTTACCGCGCAAGGTAAAGATTTGACAGCGGTAAAAATTATTATTGGTACCGGTGGGGCTCTGACCAGATTGCCGCATCGAAAAGAAATTTTGGAACGACTACGCGTACGCGATGTTATAAAAGAACTGTACCCCACTACAGATGCAGTAGTTAAGATTGACCATGATTACATCATGGCTTCATTGGGGGTCTTGTCTACAGAGTTCCCGGAGGCGGCAATCCTCCTACTTCAAAAATCTATGGAATCTGAAGCCTGAAAAATTATTCTGCAGGAGGGAATATGAAAAATCCAACACTATATATAGATCGTCAGAAGCTGATGCACAATGTTAGAAGCATGCTTAATATCGCGGAGAAGAATAATGTGCAAATTCATTTTGTTACTAAAGTTTTTTGCGCTCTGCGACCGATAGTTGAAGCTATGGTAGAGGCCGGGTGCACATTATTGGCTGATTCGCGTCTAGAGAATATTGCCAATTACGGTGATTTGGGTGAAAATCATTTGCTAGTCCGTATGCCCATGATATCTGAAGCCGCCGATGTTGTTCGTATTGCTGATATGAGTTTGAATTCTGAGCTTGATACACTTGGTGCCTTGTCAGATGCCGCGACGGCATTGAATAAGAGGCACGGGGTTATCTTGATGGTAGAGATGGGAGATTTACGTGAAGGCTTTATGCCTGACGAGTTAGTTGATGTCGCGGCTCAAGTTCTAAATCTAAGAGGACTTGACTTGATGGGCATAGGTGCCAATTTTAATTGCTACGGGGGCATAATACCTGATGAACCTAAATTGACTGAGCTAGTCAACCTCGCCCGAGATATAGAGACTCGCTTTAATATTAAACTACCAATAGTTTCCGGCGGCAACTCCGGCTCAGTTTATCTGATGGAAGCGGGACGTTTGCCTGAGGGAATTAATCATCTACGTCTTGGAGAGTCTTGGATCTTGGGTTGTGAGACTTCCTATCATAAAAAAGTCGCTGATCTTTATAGTGATGTATTCACTCTTGAAGCGGAAGTGATCGAATGTCGCCGCAAGCCTTCGCTGCCTTACGGACTGCAAGGACCGAACGCGTTCGGCGAGTATCCCGAATATGAAGATCGGGGTGTCATTAGGCGCGCAATTTGCGCTGTAGGTCGCCAGGATCTTCCTTGTGAGTCACTAACACCTAAGTTGTCCGGTATTGATTATATGGGTTCCTCTTCCGACCATATGATCTTAGATGTCAGCAACTCCGTAAAAGAGATCAAAGTGGGAGATATGATTCCCTTCGCTGTGGACTATGGTTCCCTGCTGGCTTCTATGACCTCGCCCTATGTGCGTAAAGTGATGGTATAAAGTAAAAATTCAGGCAGTAAAGTTTTTTGCCTAACAATGATTTGAGGTTAATATGAATCATGAACTAGATTTTAATTCTGAGCTTTGGCTTCAACAACGAACCTATGCCAGAGTAGATCTTTCGGCGCTACGAAATAATTTTCGTGCCTATAAACCATATATGAATCCGGGAACCGGTTTTATATCAGTAGTTAAGGCGGATGCCTACGGACATGGCGCGGTCCGGTGCGCCAAAGTCGCGATAGAAGAAGGCGCTACCATGCTTGCTGTGGCAGCGCTGTCGGAAGCGGTCATATTGCGCCAGGCTGGACTTACAGAAATCCCAATTTTAATTCTTGGATACACGGATCCCACTTTGACGGAATACCTGCTCCATTTTAATATCGTGCAAACTGTAATTGATTATCAATGCGGACTTGAATATGCCGCGTTTGCCGAGAAGTTGGGTGGTGAACTTAAAGTTCATATTAAGCTTGATACAGGAATGACTAGGATAGGCTTTTCGACATCTCCGCAGTGTTTCAATGAAAGCGTAGATGAGATTTGTGCCCTTAAAGATAAGAAGAGTCTGCACCTAGAAGGCATGTTTACACACCTGGCAACTGCTGAAAGTGACTCCGCTTATGCGACTTTCCAGTTTCAGAATTACAAGAAAATGGAAAAAGCGTTAGAAGAAAAGGGTGTTAAATTCCGCTATCGTCATGTTTGTAATAGCGCCGGTATGATTCTCTATCCGGAAATGCAATTAGAATTAGTACGTCCGGGAATTACTCAATATGGTTCCTACCCGACAGACGCTTTTAGAAGAATTTTACCTTTGCGCCCGGTAATGAATCTGTACTCTCATATAGTTCAAATCCGGGATATTGATCCCGGGACCGGAGTAAGTTATGGCCTGCGCTGGCAAGCGCAAGAAAAAAGCAAGCTGGCCGTTGTTCCTGTTGGATATGCGGACGGTCTACATCGTCTCCTCTCCAATAGGGGTTCTTTCCTAGTTAGTGGCAAGCTGGCTCCTATTGTGGGCAGTATCTGTATGGATCGCTGTATGGTAGACATTACGCAGATCCCGGAGGCTAAAGTTGGGGATCGGGTTCTAATTTTCGGCGCCGATGAGACGGGAGGCATTCCTGCTGAAACAGTCGCTGAGCAAGCAGAGACTATTTCATATGAAGTCTTCTGTGCGGTTGCTCCGCGCGTAAGTCGTGTTTACATAGACGAAAGATAGAACGACAATAGTCTGTTTGACCTTCTTAAATCAAATATGTCGTTATATGTAATAGGTAAGAATAATTATTCTAGCCTAAGCATATAGCGACATATGTTTTTATTCGCATGCATTCTATAGGGATATCTGGGCATAAATGCCACAACGGCCAGGAGGGGTTCCGGCCGTTGTGAAAAGAATTTAAGAAGCAGAACGGTATATATATCCGATAACTCGAATTAATTCTAACACCAGTTTTTTTAATAGTCAAGCGAATTTATAAATATTATTCTCTATTCATATCTATGATTTAAACGTGACATTACGTTCTGAGATTTCGCTTGTGTCAATAGTCTACAGATGCTGTAAATTTGTAACTTGCCCTCTGAAACGACGGTTGGCTATAATTTAAATAATCTGCCAAAGGAGAATTGTCATGCCAAATGTTGAAAAATTGTCCGGTCAAGAACTTATAAAGAAGTATGGAGACAATTATTTCGGAATTTTAAATTCCATTTTTGATCTTGTCAAACACCGCGAAGAATATCCTGTGGAAGGTTCGTATACCAATTATTTACTACAAAGAGGATCGGACCATATCTTGAAAAAGGTGGGAGAAGAGTGTACCGAGGCCATCATTGCTTTTAAAAATAATAATGCCGAAGAACTTGTCCATGAAATATCTGATCTCTTTTACCATTTGACGGTTGCCTTGGCTCATTTTGATGTTGATCTGGAAAAAATTTTCGCTGAGCTTGTCGATAGGCGTAGCAGATAAAATATTTTGTCTCTATTAATTGTTATCTTCTATTAATACCTTATTATTCGCGTGTCATATTGTGTAAGAGATTATGCCCGGTCACAATCTAATGTCGTAATGGCAAGTTTGTCAGTATTTATATTGCCTATCGGGACTATTTAAGGGTAGAATCTTGCATAGAGGTAAGCTATGAGCAACTCGATAAATAGAGAATTAGTTTTAGATTTGGTTTCTTGGTGTCGCCGGCAAATGGAGAGTTCCGGTGGCAAACGCGCTGTTCTTGGTCTTTCCGGAGGCAAGGACTCAACAGTCGTTGCCGCGTTGCTGGCTCGCGCTATTGGCGCCGACAATGTTTATGCTTTAATTATGCCGGATAATGGTCAAGCAGATCTTGATATCGCGATAGAAATTTGCGAAAACCTAAATGTACAATATCGGGTTGTGGATATCTCGTCTATTACCCATAGCATCCACGAGAAACTGGCGGAAGCTTCATTGTCAGGATTTATAGAATCAGTATCAGAACAGACCAAGCTTAACCTTCCCCCTCGGGTGCGGATGTCCTTGTTATTTGCCTTCTCACAATCCATTCCTGACTCAAGAGTGATCAATACATCCAATCTGTCGGAAGACTGGGTTGGCTATGTTACTTTATATGGGGACACAGCGGGAGCTTTTGCTCCATTAGGTATGCTGACTTCCGATGAAGTAATTGCTGTTGGTCGAGAGTTAGGTATTCCCGAGCGCTTTCTAACAATACCTCCCGCTGATGGCCTGACCGGAAGGACTGATGAAGAGGTTTTCGGCTTTAGCTATGATCAACTGAACAGTTATATTCGCACAGGGGAACTTGAGGATAAAATCGTACGAGAGAAGATAGATAATTTACATAAGTCAAGTAGATTTAAGTTCTTGCGCCTGCCTATGTTTCGTCCCCCGTTTAGAATAGGTGCCCGTGATATTGCCGGTATCTACAATCAGGAAAGGGAAGATAACTGATGGTTCCTCCAGTTGAAAATATCTGGCTCGCTTTTGCCCTGACCTTATTGGCGGGCTTGGCCACCGGGTTGGGCAGCATAATAGCCTTTACTTTTAGAAGAAGCGGTAATTTTCTTTCAGTTTCTCTGGGGTTTTCTGCCGGCGTAATGATCTATGTCTCTTTTGTTGAGATCATACCCGAGAGTTTACAGTTCTTTCAAGCTGCGCAAAGTGAACACGCTGAGTTATGGACTACACTTGCTTTCTTTTTTGGCGTTTTTTTAATTATGGTGATAGATTTTCTGGTACCGGAGAAAATAAATCCGCATGAATATCCTACTCCACTTGATAGTGAGGATGAAACCGAAGAAGAACGTAATAGACGCTGCATAGATCTTTATAATTGCGGTAGATTCTCAGCTTTAGCAGTTGCTATTCATAATTTTCCTGAGGGAATGGCGACCTTTATGGCTGCTTTAGTTGATCCAAAGCTTGGTATCGGAATAGCGATCGCGATCGCTATTCACAATATCCCGGAAGGTGTAGCTATAGCTGTACCCGTGTACTACGCGACCGGAAATATTAAACGGGCGTCATTAATGGCTTTCCTGTCAGGACTCTCCGAACCGTTAGGAGCGTTGGTCGGCTTTTTTGTTTTGAGGAATTTTCTCAGCAATACAATGTTCGGGATAGTCTTTGCCATGGTTGCCGGTATTATGGTTTATATTTCTATCGATGAATTGCTACCTACCGCGGAAAAGTATGGTGAGCATCATTATGCGATCGGTGGGGTAGTTGCGGGCATGGCGGTAATAGCTATCTCTATGTTATTGATAGGAAACTGATTAAGCTGTGGCTTGCTTTTACTGATACCGGCTCTCGCCAAATTGTTGTGGTTATTGATTGGGATTCGTTGAAAATTATGGACTTGGGATCACAAATCCTTAATTGACAAGGCGTGACTAATTTTGTATACTACTAAGGCTTGTCCTCGGGCAGCTTTTTTTTGCTGTCTGAACGGATGGGTAGTCTGTTCAATTTAAGTTAGTGAGCAGAAACAAATGGAGGTGACCCATGGCCAAACCGGGTGCGAGGGATAAGCTGATACTGGCGTGTAGTGTCTGCAAACAACGTAATTACAATACCAAAAAGAATAAGCTTAATACTACAGGAAAGCTTGAGCTCAATAAGTATTGCCGTTTTTGTCGTAAACATACTAAGCATACAGAAACTAAATAGGCAATTATTTAGATTGGGTTAGTGGAGCAAGATATGGCTAAGAAAAAAGTTAAGGATAGAAAAGCACCTGCTAAAGGTAAGAAAAAAGGCAATATTTTTCAACGTATCGGGCATGGCTTTAACGACATCAGAAGCGAGCTCAAACGTGTAGTGTGGCCGGATAAGAAAAAACTGAAGCAAAGCACGGCTACTGTTCTGGCTATAATAGTCATGTTTACGGTACTAATCTATATTTTTGATGTCGCTATTCGCGGTATATTCACGGTATCCGGTTTCTATTCTGCTAAACAGGAGACTGTTGCGGATCCTAATGCTGATACAGCTCCCATAGATACAATTGAGGTTCCTGTAGAGGGCACATCTACTGAGAATGGCGGGGACTAAGAATGCCTGAGATATCTAACAATAACGAAGAAGCATTATGGTATGTTATTCACACTTATTCCGGTTATGAAAATAAAGTGAAGTCTACTCTGGATCAAGTGATTGAGAATCGCGGTATTCAGGATTATATACAGGAAGTGTTGGTACCTACAGAAGAGGTTGTCGAGATCAAGGACGGGAAAAGGCGTACAGTACAGCGCAAGCTCTATCCGGGATATGTTTTGATTAAAATGATCCTGAGTGATGAAATCTGGTTTATAGTACGCAATACCAGAGGTGTTACTGGTTTCGTAGGACCTAGTAGCACTAATCCGGTTCCCCTAACAGATGAAGAGCTCATGCTGATGGGTCTGGAGTCTAATTGGGAGCCAATCGTAGATTACGATGTCGGTGATTCTGTGAGGGTAATAAATGGTCCCTTGGAAAGCTTTATTGGGACAGTCCAGGAGATCAATCTGGAGAAAAAGAAAGTAACGGTTTTAATTTCTATGTTTGGTCGTGACACTCCGGTTGAACTAGAGTGGACACAAATCCTACGGATTTAAGAGCAGGCATATTTTGACTGCTAGAACCAGGTTAATAAACGCCAAAAGGTGTTAAATATAATTGGGAGGTGGCCTCATGGCTAAAAAGAAAGTAGCTGCATATATTAAATTACAGATCCCTGCAGGTCAAGCGACGCCGGCGCCACCGGTAGGACCAGCCCTTGGACAACATGGACTTAATATTGCCCAATTTGTCAAGGAATTTAATGAACAGACAGCGAAGGATATCGGACTGGTAATTCCGGTAGTGATTACGGTCTATGCCGATCGCACTTACTCTTTCATTACAAAAACTCCACCGGTGCCCGTTTTGTTAAAAAAAGCTTGCAAAATTGATTTAGGATCAGGCGAGCCGAATAAAGAAAAAGTCGCGACAGTTCCTTGGTCTGAATGTATGCGCATAGCGGAAATCAAAATGGTGGATACGAATGCCTCATCTCTGGAATCATGTGCCCGTATGGTAGCGGGGACTGCTAGAAGTATGGGCATTACTGTGGACGAGAGTAAATAGGAAGGAGTAACAGCATGAAAAGAGGCAAAAAATATCGTGAAGCCATGAAACTTGTTGACCGCACTAAAATCTATGAGCCGATGGAAGCTCTGGAATTAGTCAAAAAGACAGGTACAGCTAATTTTGATGAAACTGTAGAAATACATGTCCGCTTGGGAGTTGATTCACGCCATGCCGATCAACAGGTTCGTGGTGCTGTTGTGCTTCCACATGGAACCGGTCGCAGCAGACGCGTTCTCGTATTTGCTAAGGGCGCTAAAGCTGAAGAGGCGGAAGCAGCCGGCGCGGATTTCGTTGGCGCTGAAGATCTTGCTGACAAGATTCAAAAAGAGAATTGGCTTGATTTCGATGTTGTAATCGCTACACCGGATATGATGAGTGTAGTAGGTCGTTTAGGCCGCATTCTGGGTCCGAAAGGACTTATGCCTAACCCCAAGTCGGGTACGGTAACTATGGATGTCGGTCAGGCCGTAGAGGACTCCAAAGGCGGTAAGATTGAATACCGTTTGGACAAGCAGAATATCATTCATTGCCCGATTGGGAAAGTATCCTTTTCCAAGGAACAATTGTTGGATAATTATAATACGTTGATGGGCGCCATCTTAAAAGCTAGGCCTGCCGCAGCCAAAGGACAATATGTCAAACGCTGCACTCTAGCCGCTACGATGGGGCCGGGCGTCCGTACAACCGGACGTGTAGGATAAGGCTAACCTATTTTGGGACAGCCCGGAGGTTGTTAGCTAATTAAGAGAAAACGCCTTCGTTGTAAAACTGAATAATCTTTCGATGCCAAAGACAGTGGGAGTCCTAAAGGACGTAAACAGAAGATGTCCTACCGAGGCGGAGAGTCAAAACTTTGATTTGAGCCCCTCCGTCTGCGCGCGAGGGGTTTTCAAATATTAAGAGGAGGAATAGACATGCCCAGTGTCAAAGTTCTTGAACAAAAAAAGAAAATAGTTAGCGAACTTTGTGGACAGTTAAAGGATGCGAAGTCAATGGTTTTCGCGGACTATATGGGGCTGAATGTGGCTCAGGATACTGAGATGCGCGCGGCGTTCCGCGAGGCCGGTCTTCAATACCGTGTTGTTAAAAATACGATTACAAGCCGTGTTTTTGATGAAATGGGTCTTGAAGATCTGAAATCAATTCTGGTCGGACCTACCGCGGTGGCCTATAGCGCGGAGGATCCTATTTTAGCGCCCCGTTTAGTAGCGAAGTATCGCGACGAATTTAAGAAGCTTACGATCAAAGGCGGCGTGATGGATGGCGAAATTATCTCGCTGGAGATGATTGATGAACTGGCCAAAGTTCCGACTTTGCCGGTATTGTACGGTCGTCTGGTTTCTACGCTAATGTTTCCCATCTCTTCGCTGGCGATTACGCTTAACCTGCTGGCGCAAAAGGCGGAAGAAGCGGGCGTTGAAAAGATTTCTGAATTAACATCCGCTGAGCCTGCTCAAGACGCGACTGATGAGGCCGAGCATGGCGCTGAAACTGTCGCGCAGCCGGAGGCAGAAGAGGCGAAGGCGAAAGAAGAGGTACCGGAGACCGAGTCCGAAGAGGTTGAGAAGGCTCCGGAATCGGAAGAGAAGTCCGCAGCAGAAACAGGAGCGGAAGTATAGTAATCAGCATAGAGTGTAAAACTCTCAGGGCGAGGAGCCCATAATATAATTTTTGCCGTAAGGCGATCTAATTGGAGGTTCTATCATGGCAAGTGAGAAAGTTACAAAACTAATGGAGGCAGTAAAAGAACTGTCCGTCCTGGAATTAAATGAGCTGGTTAAGGCTCTGGAAGAAGAATTTGATGTGTCCGCAGCCGCGATGGTTGCTGCCGCTCCCGCGGCCGGAGGCGCGGCGCCAGGTGCCGAGGAAGCAGAACAGACAGAATTTACTGTCATTCTCAAGAGTCCCGGTTCCAGTAAGATTCCGGTTATCAAGGTTGTTCGCGAGCTGACCGGTCTAGGTCTCAAGGACGCGAAAGCTGTCGTTGATGAAGCGCCTAAGCCCATCAAAGAAAATGTTAGTAAAGAAGAAGCTGACGCCGCCGTTGCCAAACTTGAGGAGGCAGGGGCTGAAGTTGAAGTTAAATAAGTTAGATTATTTTAACAGTAGCAAAAAACTGTTCCGCTATTTTCTCGGCGGGACAGTTTTTGTTTTCAGGATGTTGATTTCGCGGGCTTTTTTGTTACCGAAATGTAATAACAACTCTCAGTAAAGTTAAAGAATATATAAAATAGTTAAAATATGGTAACTCAGGTATCGTCGGTATCCAACATTCAGTTAGAAATGAAATTAACCGTTATGATAATAAGGTATTTCTTTTGTTTTGAAGAGAGACGTACTGTATGATGACCGCGATTAATCTCTTGTCAAATGTCGTGAAAAAGAATTAAAAAATTACATTTTAGATTAGCGCCAGAGATAGGCTAATACTGAAAAAGATAATAAACTTATTATTTAACTAGGTGGAAAGGAATATCAGATGACAATATCTGAGACGGTAAAGTAGTATGAATCCTGCAAATTCAAATACAACACTACCGGGGCTGTCTTTCAGTCTGGATTTAGGTGTTATTGAGCTGGAAGAAGGCAAAGCTCTGGAGCCTGAGACCCTGTATGATCTGCTAATAATCGGTGCCGGACCGGCCGGGATTAACGCGGCTATATATGCTATCCGAAAAGGGCTCACGGTAGGGATAATAACTCGCAATATAGGTGGACAAATTAAAGACACAGCTATTGTTGAAAACTACTTGGGTATAGATAATGTCACGGGTACGGATCTGATCAGTCGCTTCCACAACCATTTGAAAGCTTACGATATACCCATTTTGAGAGAAAGAAATGTTGTCAGTATTAACCGTGATGAGGAATTATTTGTGCTTGAATTGGACGATGGAAGCTTATTCAGAAGCCGTACAGTTTTGATCGCTACCGGCGCCAAGCCTCGTCAGCTTGGGGTGCCCGGGGAAAAAGAATTCGTGCACAAAGGTGTGACCTATTGCGCTATTTGTGATGGTCCTTTGTACCAGGGTCAGGATGTGGTAGTAGTAGGTGGCGGCAATACCGCGGTTGAGTCAGCTATTGATCTGGCACGCTATGTCAGGAAAGTGACTTTAGTTCATAGATCAGTATTCCGAGCTGAGAAAGTTCTTATGCGCAGAATTGAAGATATTAAGAATGTTGAAATAAAATTAGGTTATGTTGTGGAAGAAATAAAAGGCGATAACAATGTTAATTCTGTAGTATTACGTAATCTGGAAACGGATGATAAGGAAGAACTTGCTACTGTCGGTGTTCTAATCGAGATTGGTAATATACCTGTTAGTGAAAGCTTTAAGGATCTCCTCGAAACTAATGCCTGGAATGAGATTGTAGTAGACGAGGATCAGGCCACCAGCGTGCCTGGGATTTTTGCTGCCGGAGATGTTACTTCAGTGAAGAGAAAACAAATAATTATCGCGGCGGCGGCAGGCGCGAACGCGGCATTGGCCATCAACGAATACTTAAATAAACAATCATTATAGATATACGGAATAAGTGATGGTGGAATAGGTATCAGAAATAAATAGCAGATATGATGTATGATACCCACAAAAAATACTCATTACGCTTTATAAGCGTTAACAATAGATAATTAAATTACAGGAGAAGACAATATGTCCATTTTTGACCAAGAAACAAAAAATCAGATAGTAGAAATTTTTAAACATATGACAGACGAGGTCAGGGTTGAGGCTTATGACAAGAACGAAGAAACAGATATGGTAACTTTCCTTAAGGAGATCTGTTCTTTCTCAGATAAACTTAACTTTGTCTTTTATGAGCCCGACAGTGAGCGAGCTCGTGAGCTGGAAATAGAAAGAATTCCGGGTATTAATCTGACCCGTGCTGACGGGCAAGATTTAGGTGTTCGCTTTTCAGGTATACCGGCCGGACATGAGATAAATTCTCTCATCGCGGGGCTACTTGAGTTAGGCGGCTCCGGCTCTCAGTTGCCGGAGGAAATCGAAGAGAGAATTGCTAATATCGAAGGTCCCCTTGATATAAAGGTCTTCGTTACACTGCAATGTCCACACTGCCCCGGCGCGGTTCTTAAGGCGCACAAACTGGCAATGATGAATCCTAATATAAAAGCGGAAATGGTTGAGGCGCAGACTTTCCCTGCCTTGTCACAAGAATACAATATTTCTGCCGTACCTAAAACTGTTTTTTCCAATGGTACTGAATTGTTGGGTGACCAGCCATTTGAACGCATCTTAGAAGCAGCAGAGGGTAAAACAGTATAGTAATTTTTAGCAAGCACTGACTGCCAATTGTTCCGCCTGTATCAAGCAGAGCAATTGGCAGTCGTGCCGCTGTAACTCATATATTAAAATATTTCCTTATTGTGAGATTGATAATAGACTGATTACCATGTACTGCGAAATACAGCCGGTGCCGTTATAGCATCAGTTCTAGACTTTCCGGCTCTTTTTTCTTCGTCTTCATTTCGCGGTTTAATATCGTGAGACAACTCGAATTCATGAGCGAAGTGATTAATACGCTTAAACATTGATTTCCTGGTGATAATTCCTTTAAATACGCCATTGTTATCTGTGCAACAGAGATAATTATTTTCCACCAAAAGATGTAAGATATCTTCCAATTCTGCGTCTGGTAAAATCTGTGGCGGTTTTGTATCCATTATTTCATAGACCTGGCGTTCTGCCAGTTGGTCCCAGTCATAATTTTCTGTGTTTTTGATACCATTAATAATGAGAGCTAGGGATAAAATGCCTCGGAGGTGGCCTTTATTATCCAATACCGGTATGGAGCTATATCCTACCGATGAGAGAACCATCAAGGCGTGTAAGAGAGTATTGTTGATGCCTACGGTAGCTACTGAGCTGGCTTCGAGCATAAGCTCGGAGGGATTGTCAAATAAGAAATCTTCGATATGTTTGCCGATCATGGCATTCCTCCGTCATATGATGGTATTATTATGATAGGATAAAACTACCAGCCTAACAAGCTAAAATACGGCAACAAATTGTGAACAATATACATAATCTGACACACAATTGAAACAATTAGTCCATGCGAAATGTCTACTAAGTGGCAAGATTACATAGTGTACCGCCAATTTTTTACAATCCAGTAGTTAATAGTTAGATGAGTGGAAATAAATTTTATTATTTGTGCATATATTATTGTTTGACATAATGTTAAAGTCTATAGATAAGTGTATGGCAAAGGAAGAATATACTGACAATTTAAATGATGTAAACCAATATAATACAGATGACTTCGGAGAGAAAAAGGCAGATAGTCAGTGTCAAAAAGGGTGTCCTGGTTGTAGTGGTCATTCCGGTAGTAGAGTAGAAACTATCTGGTATTTAATTGCCCTGGGACTCATAATTTTTTTCGCGATTATTTTGAGCAAAATATTTTGAACCGGACAGGCCTGCATAAATATGCAGGAAGTAAATAAGATTTCATTCTTCCTATTTTGCCAGACGGTGATTCCTGGAGCTTTCTTGACAATCGGATCTTAAAACATGGTATAATATTCTATACGCATTCACCTTTATGGCTTCGCCTTTATATATTTTTTTGGTAGAAGTTGATGTGAATGTGTAATTTAAATCACCCGAATATCTCAATTATAGGAGGGAAAAATGAAAAAGACAACCAAACTGCTCGCTTTGCTTTTAGCATTGGTTATGGTAGTTGGTCTCTTGGGAGCATGTGGTTCTAAAGAACCTGAAAAGGTTGATGAACCTGCAGAAGAAGAGACTGAAGCACCTGTCACAGATGAACCTGAAGAACCCGATGCTGAAGATGAAGATGATGCCGATCTTGATGAAACGGAGGAGCCGGATGCAGAGGACGCGGAAGATGCGGACGCAGAAGACGCGGACGCGGAAGACGCGGATGCGGAAGGCGCAGATGTAGAAGAGCCGGCTTCCGATACGCCGCTGGTGGTGGGTTACAATCCATTTTCACAGAAGTTTAGCCCTTATTACGCGGACACTTCTTACGATATGGATGTCGCCGATATGACACAGGTGAAACTAATTACCAATGATCGCGCCGGTGAGCTTATGCTCCAGGCAGGAACACCTGAAGGTCAAGTATCTGAGTACAATGGAGTACCTTATACTTATTACGCAATATCTAATCTTGAGATAACTACAGTTGATGAAGATGATGACGGAGAGATTGAGCAAACGCTCTATCATTTCACAATCCGTGATGACATTAAATTCAGTGATGGTGAACCACTGACGATTGACGATGTAATCTTTACTTTCTATGCCTTCTCAGATCCTAAGTACACTGGTTCATCTACCCTGTATTCAGTACCTATCCTTGGTATGAATGAATACCGCACTCAGACTTCAGCCGAACTGGGTAAAAAGTATGCCGATATTTACGCGGATATGATGTCCAAACTAAATCCTGAGGAAGAAGCAGAGGGATTGGGTTGGGAGTATGAGTGGCAAGAAGGCGACAGCTTTACCGCAGACCAATTAGCTTGGGTAAAAGAATATGTTGATCAAACACTGTTTAAGGATCAGTTGCCTCCTTTGGTGGAATTTATCTTTACAAAATATGGTGCCAATTATGCTAGCATGATTGGCAGAACCGCAGAAGAACTTCAAGAGAATGAAGGACTACGTACTGCATGGGCTATGCTTATGTGGGGCTTTGGTGATCCCATTGTCGATGACAAGGGAACTGTAGCCGAGGATGACGCGACTGATGAAGAGAAAGCGGCAGCGGCAGAGGACGATGAGATTACCGGTCTGAAAACAGCGATTGAGTTTAATGAAGAAGTCGTCTATGAGAAAGAATGGGATTTTACCGCTGATCAGTATCCAACCACAGATGATTGGTATGATGCGATGATGGCTGCCTATGGTAATAATCCTTATGCGGCCGCGGCCACTGAGATTGGCACGGATCTTCGTCCCAACGTCACAGAACTTGAACAAATTTTCATTCTTGAGTGGGGTCCCAAGGACGAAGACGCCACCGAAGGTGGAGTTCCCAATATAGCCGGCATTAAAAAGACCAGCGACACTGAATTTGAAGTCGTCGTTGAGGGTTATGACGCTTCTGCTGTTTACAAACTGGGTATTAATGTCACCCCCTTGCACTATTATGGTGACCCGGATCTTTATGATTATGAGAACAACAAATTTGGTCTCGAATTTGGTAATCAGGATGCCATTCAGGCCAAGACTGATTTCCCGGTTGGCGCAGGCGCCTATAAATTTGTAAAATACGAAAATAAAACGGTCTTCTTTGAAGCCAATGAAGATTATTATCTCGGCGCGCCTAAAGTTAAGTATGTTCAGTTCCGTGAAACAAAGAGTACCGACGCGGTACAGGGCGTAGTAGGCGGTACGATTGACGCCATTACACCCTCATTCAACGCTGCTGTTGTAGAAGAAATTCAAGAAGCTAATGCTAATGGAGAGCTGGTAGGCGAGACCATCACAACCATGCTTTATGACTTCCTTGGCTATGGTTATCTGGGCATTAACGCCGATACAGTATTGGTTGGAGATGACCCGGCATCAGACGCTTCCAAGAATTTGCGTAGAGCTTTCGCTACTATTTTCGCTCAGCTTCGTTATGTTACCAACGATTCCTATTATGGTGACCGCGCTGACACTATTGAGTATCCGATTTCCAACACTTCCTGGGCTGCTCCGCGTCCCGCGGACGAGGGCTATCAGAGAGCTTTCTCTGTCGATGTTGAAGGCAATCCTATTTATAAAGAAGGAATGTCCAATGATGAAGAGAAAGAAGCTGCGGTTGAAGCTGCGATCGGCTTCTTCAAAGCTGCCGGATTTACTTATGACGAAGCAGAGAAGAAGTTTACAGCGGCTCCTGCCGGTGCCAAGCTGAACTATGAAGTCGTAATACCCGCCGATGGTATTGGAGATCACCCGGCCTTTGGAATTGTTTCCGCTGCGAAGGAACTTCTGGATCCCATAGGCATCACTTTAGATATCAATGATCCTGCCGACTCCAATGTGCTCTGGCAGAAGATTGACTCCGGTGAGCAGGAGATGTGGACTGCTGCCTGGGGCGCGACTATTGATCCCGATATGTATCAGGTTTATCACAGCACAAATATTGTGGGTAAGGGTGGCACTGACAGCAACCATTACCATATAGCTGACGAGGAGTTGGATCAGTGGATTATGGATGCTAGGGCGAGTGCTGACATGGCTTTCCGTAAGCAGATGTACAAAGCTTGTCTTGACAGAATTATTGACTGGGCAGTAGAGATTCCTAACTACCAGAGAAAAGATGGCGTAATCTTTAGCACGGAGCGTATCAATGTTGATACCATACCTAAAGACTTGACACCGTTCTTTGGCTGGATGTCTGAACTCTATAAGTTGGAAATGAATTAAATTAAGTACTTTATCCGGCACAGTGTACACTGTGCCGGTTTTTTCAAAGTCTATAATCTGTTTTACAAAGTCGCGTGAGCCCGCCACTAGCGGCGGGGAAACTACATCTCTGTCCTACAAT
>DUNL01000231.1 GCA_012839385.1 Clostridiaceae bacterium | reverse complement strand
TTTATCGTAGAACCCCTCTTATCAGAAAGAAGAGGGGTTTTCTATCTTGATAATAATTCATTTAAAATCTTTTCATAATTCACCGCTCATGGCATAAATGAATTATTATCAAGATAGAAAACCCCTCTTCTTTCTGATAAGAGGGGTTCTACGATAAATCACCCGGTTTCAGTCAATTTGATTTCTACCTCGGGAGCAGGAAACTGTTCGTCAAAACTCGTTTTTAAGCTCCTACATCAAGTCCCAAAAGTCAGTTTACAACACTAGGTTCTGTTAGCCTAGAACAAGCCTTCGGTAAGTAGCGGTAGGATAGTTCTGAAGATAAACAATACTGCCAGAATATACATAGTGATTGAAACAGTCTTGGCTTTACCATTAAGTACCTTGAGTACTACATAAGATACCATTCCAAAGACGATACCTTCAGCGATACTATAAGCAAAGGGCATCATAACAATGGTAAGAAAAGCCGGAATGGCTTCGGTATAATCTTTGCCCAGGTCGATTTCTTTAATAGGACTCATCATAAAGAGACCAACAATGACAAGAGCCGGAGCGGTAGCCTGGGGGGGTATAATGCCAAAGATAGGGTAAAAGAAGAGAGCCAGTATGAACATGCCGGCGGTAGTGAGGGCTGTTAGACCGGTACGGCCACCTTCCGCGACACCGGAGGCTGACTCCACATAAGTAGTTACTGTACTGGTGCCAAGGCAAGCGCCGGCGACGGTACCAACAGCATCAGCAGCCAGCGCGCGTTCTACTCTAGGCAGCCTTCCCTCTTCGTCCAACATATTGGCCTTAGAGGCGACACCGACCAGTGTGCCCACTGTATCAAAAACGTCAACAAACAAAAAGGTGAACACAGCGATCAGCATCTTAAAGGTAAAGACATTAGTCCATTCAAATTTGAAAGCTACCTCTGACAAAGAGGGGGGTAAGCTGAAGACGCTACTTGGTAGTTCAGCGATACCCATAATGATACCGATAATTGTTGTGGCTATAATACCAATTAGAAGTGAACCACGTACTTTGTAAGCAAAGAGAGTGCCGGTAATAATCAAGCCGAGAAGAGTTAGAATCGCTCCCAGTGAAGTAAGATCACCAAGACCCAAAACAGTGTCGGGATTCGCTACGACTAAGCCACCGTTGATAAGTCCGATCAGACAAATAAAGAGTCCAATACCAACAGACACGGCTTTCTTCAAAGTCAAAGGTATTGAGTTGAAAATCTTTTCTCTAACACCCAGAAAAGAGAAAACAAGAAAGATTATACCTTCAATAAACACCGCAGTTAGAGCAAACTGCCAAGAGACACCCATGCCAATAACTACGGAATAGGTAAAGTAAGCATTCAAACCCATTCCGGGAGCTAAGGCGAAGGGCAATTTAGCATACAGCGCCATTACTAGGGTAGCGATTATGGAAGACAGAATAGTCGCGGTAAAGACACCACCTTTGTCTATTCCGGCATCAGAGAGAATGGCGGGATTAACCGCGATGATGTAGGCCATGGTCATAAATGTAGTTATACCGGCCATGACCTCAGTTCTTACACTTGTGTTGTTAGCTTTCAATTGAAAAAAACGCTCAAGAAAGCCACCAGTTTTAACCAGGGAATCATTGTTCGACATACAAACCTCCTCAAAGCTTCTCTGTATGTATAGTAAAGCAAATGACAAAAGAATTGTATCATATTCAGACTTTATGTGGGCAGGTATTGGTTTAAAAGTAGAGATTGTTTTAAAAACTGGGTTAGTTTTGCCACCTAGTCCGTTAATCGACAGATAAATGTCGTGATTTTCTCTAAGTCGCCAAGAAGAAAATAATGTGAATTGTTATAACGCGTAGATAGTTTTCTTCCATCGCCTATACTAATAACAATATTGAAAAAGATTTGTATTTAATACATAATATTGCCAACAATAATTAATTGTTGTTGGCGAGTAATTTCTCTCTTTTCTAGATATTGGTGGACTTAAGTAACAAATATTCCCTTAACTCCCAAGCCAGAAGAAAAGATAAAATTTACCACATTAATTGATGGCGGTTTGTGAAAATGAAAAGAAAAGTAGATTCTAACAAGCGGACTAATGTTGGACCATCCGTGGATAAAGCAAATGAATACCGAATTAAGCCAGCGCCAGCGAAAAAACCTGCATCAAATATGGCTACTAATCATTCTGAAGTAGCCCCACGCAAGAAAAAGCCCTTGTCAGGTGGTACAAAAAGACTAACTGTTAGAGTGGTGGCGACAGTTCTAGGTGTTTTAATAGTGCTGGTGGGAGGAGCCGGTCTTTACTACAAGTCTCGACTTAACCTCATCAAAAAACCTGACGAAATCTTTCAGGGTGAGCCTAAAGTATCTATCGAAGAATTGTATGAAGGGGTAACCGGAGAGCCTGATCCTTCAGCTGAGCAGATTGAAGAAGAATTGCAGAGAGAACTGGATGAATTACTCCAAAACTATGAACCAATTGAGACGGATCCCGACAACAAAGGCGGTACCGAACAAACAAAGAAATCCAACATACCGCTCAATAGCAAGGCCGGCGTTAAAAACTACTTGATTATTGGTGTTGATTCTCGAGCTAATAATTTCCGCGGAAGGGCCGACTCTATAACTATTTTTTCTATTAATTCAAACACCCGCAAAATTAATCTACTTTCGATTTTTAGAGGCATGGCTGTACAGATACCCGGCCGTGGCATAGACAGCCTTAATCATTCTTATGCGTATGGAGGCCCTCGCCTACTCAAAAATACCATTGAGCATAACTTTAGGTTTAAAATTGACGGCTATGTAGTTTTCAATTTTAATGCTTTTAAAAAATTTATTAATGCGCTGGGTGGCGTTAATGTCTATCTTACAGGCAAAGAGGCGAGAATCGTAGGTGTCTCAAGAGCCGGCAACCATCTTCTCAATGGTTCACAAGCTTTAAAGTATGCGCGTATTCGTCGTATAGACTCTGACTTTCAACGTTCCTCTCGCCAGCGCAAAGTTATTAACGCGGCCTTAAGAAAATTAGGTAATAGCGGTATTGCCAAAATTAATTCTGTAGCTAACGCTACTTTGCCCAATATCGGTACCAATATAGGTCATGGTGAGATTACCAACATCTTATCTAAAGCCGGAACTTATCTTAGCTACGGGCGCAGAGAGTTTATGATACCTACTGCGGGTAATAGACGGCGCTATTTTAACAAACGTGGTCATGAAATGTGGGCTTTTTCAGTATTAAATACTGCTAAGCAGGTAAGTAACTTCCTCTTTAATTGATAATACTGCTTGATAAGTTTTCTGTCGTTTTGGATCAGTTTGGTACATGGACAAGTTTTGTGTAGCACAAGAGGAGTAAAGTATTGACAACAGAACTGGAAGCAGTTCCAAATCTGAAACACAAGAGATACAATAAGGGCATTCATTATGATTATGATGTAGCTATTATAGGTGCCGGTATTGTCGGTACGGCTATAGCTTACGAACTTTCCTTTTTTAATCTTAAAACTGTTCTGATCGAACGAGAAAACGATGTTGCCATGGGCACAACACGGGCTAATTCCGCCATTATTCATGCCGGCTATGACCCCAAACCAGATACTTTAATGGCAAGGCTCAATGTTGAAGGAGCTGCTCGTATACCTGCCCTTTGTTCCCGACTGGACGTGCCTTGGAAAAAAACAGGTTCCCTGGTCATAGGCTTTGACGAAGGCGATCACCAAGTACTGAGTGCGCTCTACCAACGTGGCTTGGCAAACAAAGTTCCCGCTTTGCGACTCCTAGATAGAGAAGCGACTTTGGCGCTGGAACCGGAACTTTCTAAGGCGGTAGAAGCTTCTCTCTGGGCACCTACGGCAGGGGTTATCATACCCTGGCAACTATGTCTGGCATTTGTTGAAACAGCTGTAAAAGGTGGTTGTGAGTTATTGCGAAACAGAGAATTATGTTCAGCGCATGCCTTGCCTGAAGGGGGCTTTATATTACAGATTAGACCTACTGAACAGTTTTTTCCCGATCAGATACAAAATATACGAGAGCTTAGAGTACGTTCTGTGGTAAACGCGGCCGGGGTTTACGCGGATTTGGTTCATAATCTGGTAGCGCCGGCCAGTTTTGTTATTAAGCCTTGTCGCGGTGAATATTATCTACTTGACCGTGATACCACGACTAAGGTTGAACATATTATTTTTCAGTGTCCGGATGAAAGAGGTAAGGGCATTGTGGTTTCTCAGATGGTTCCGGGAAATATTTTGATCGGACCTAATTCTCAATATATAGAGACCAGAGATGATACTTCAACCACTAAAGACGCTCTGGCGGAGGTTAAGGCCGGTGCCCTCAAATCAATACCCGGACTGGAGTTCGGAGATAATATCAGGAGCTTTTCCGGAATTAGGGCTAACAGTAGTGTTGATGATTTTATCATTGCTGAAGCTGTCCCGGGTTGGATTGACGCGGCCGGTATCAGGTCCCCCGGACTTTCAGCGGCCCCGGCGATCGCGACTATGGTCACCAAACTACTGCAGAGAACTTTAGGTGAGGAGTTTAAACGTAGAGTTTGGAATCCGACCCGTAAGCGCCGGAGAATTACGGAGATGTCATCTGCAGAAAGGTTGGAACTGACTAATACTTCCCCGCTATACGGAAGGATAATCTGTCGCTGCGAAACAGTCAGCGAAGGTGAAATCGTCGCGGCATTACGCGGTCCTGTGCCCGCATTGTCAATGGATGGTATCAAGAGGCGTACAGACGCCGGTCTTGGCCGTTGTCAAAGTGGCTTTTGTGGAGCGCGTGTCCTGGAAATAATAAGTCGTGAGCTAAATGTGCCTAAGGACAAAGTCATCTTGGATCGCCCTAACAGCACAGTATTGAGCGGCAAAATGACCGCCGTTAATATTGGTGATAACTACCCGACAGCGAGTGATCTCACTGAGCGGTTTATTGATACCGTGCCTGTGGTACAAGAAAGCCCCTCGCTTTCCGAACTTGCAGTAACTAACTCATCACAATTTGCTTGCTATGATCTGATTGTGATTGGCGGTGGACCGGCGGGCCTAGCGGCAGCGCTTGAAGCGAAAGATAGAGGTCTTGCCAGAATTCTCTTGGTCGAAAGAGATACGGACTTAGGGGGTATTCTCAATCAGTGTATTCATAATGGTTTCGGTTTGCACATTTTCCGAGAGGAGCTTACGGGACCTGAATATGCGGAGCGCTTCATTGAACAATTGGCCAAGATAGATATTGAGCTGGCAATGGATACTATGGTGATTGATCTGGGGTCAGACCATCAGGTTCAGTTGATAGGCAAAGACACAGGTTGGCGCCAAGTCTATGGCAAAAGTATTATTTTAGCCATGGGTTGTCGGGAGCGTACACGCGGTCCTCTTGGTATTAGCGGTACTAGACCCGCCGGAATACTGACAGCCGGAGCTGCTCAGCGCTATGTAAATGTTGAGGGCTATATGGTAGGAAGCAAAGTAATAGTACTGGGATCGGGTGACATAGGCCTTATTATGGCGCGAAGAATGGTACTAGAGGGGGCGCAAGTCGTGGCCTGTGTAGAGATAATGCCTTATGCCGGAGGGCTGACTCGCAATGTTGTGCAGTGCCTTAATGATTTTGATATTCCTCTAATGCTCTCGAGTACTATCACTGAAATTAAGGGCAAAGAACGTGTGGAATCCGTGGTAGTAATGTCAGTTGATGATAAGAGACAGCCAATTCCGGGGACTGAGCAGGAGTTTGCGGTTGACACGGTTCTTCTCTCAGTGGGGTTGATACCGGAAAACGAACTGAGTAAAGCAGCCGGAGTTGAGTTAGATAAACGCACCGGAGGTCCTATAGTCTTTGAAAATATGGAAACCAGTGTACCGGGTATCTTTGCCTGTGGTAATGTTGTCCAAGTACATGGTCTGGTTGACTTTGTTACCGAGGAAGCCAGGCGCGCCGGTCACGCCGCTGCTGATTATGTTCGGCGTGAAAATAAGATGAAGATTGATAGGCACAGATTCGTAGAAAATTCTCAATCTCCCGACAATTATGTAGAGATCGAGGCCGGTAGCAATCTGGCGTACATAGTGCCTCAGCGGGCGCGCTTAGATAGAGTAGATACTTTAATTTGCCATTTTCGTGTCAAAAGTATTTTTGACGATGAGCGCCGAATTGTGGTCAAGGCCGGTGACAGGACTGTAGCCAGTTTTAAACGAGATTATATGGTTCCGGGCGAAATGGAGCAAATTAAAATACCGAAAGCCTTATTGGCCGGTATCGAATCTAATTTAGTTGTAGACATTAGTTAGATAAAGTGACTTTGTTGTTAGTGCTTGCTGATTGACTAGTCATGCTGTGGTATAAACTGTTTTCATACGGTGCTATGATAGGTGTATAGTCTAATAATGTCATCTGTTTTGTGTCGTACCAGCAGAGATAAATGTAGTGAGGAGTTAATTTAATGAGCTGGGTTAAAGTTATTTGTATTTTATGTCCGCGTGGTTGTCACCTTAGGGTCAATCCGGAGACTTATTTTGTTACCGGCAATCAATGTCCTGATGGTCCTGAGTACGCTAAGAAAGAATTACAGCGCCCTGTCCGCACCGTAACGGCAACTGTAACGGTCAATGGTGGTAGATTCAGTCGCCTACCTGTCAAGACGGAATATCCTGTCAATAAAGATCTTATTCCTGATATTATGGCAGCTTTGAAAAACGTGGTCGTAAGTCCACCCCTCAATGTTGGCGATGTTGTTGTAGCGGATATTGCCGGCTCAGGTGTTAATATTGTAGCTACCAGAAAGTTGAAGTGAATATACATAAAAATTAATTATCAGCTAACCCCCTCCGGTTTTGGTTATGTGGCTGAAGTTAGGTTACTATATAAAGTAGTATATTATTTGTTTAAATACAGAATAGTAAATATTAATTTAAGAGGAGTAATAATTTTATGCTTGACCTGGTAATGATTCGTAAGCACCCTGAAGAAGTAGCGGCGCTACTAGCTCGTAAAGGTGTGGAAATTGACTTCACGGACTTTCTAGCTGCTGATGAGGAGCGTCGTTCCCTAATCTATAAAAATGAACAGTTAAAAGCCGAACGCAACAGAACTTCAGCCGAGATTCCTAAACTTAAGAAAGCTGGCGAGGATACCTCAGCTTTGCTGGAGCGTATGCGTGAAGTTGGTGAAGAAATTCGAGTCAATGATGAGACCTTGGCCAGAATGCAAAGTGAACACGAAGAGTTTCTTGCTTCTCTACCTAATATTCCGGCAGATGATGTGCCCGCCGGAGGCAAAGAGAATAATGAGGTTGTAGCTGTTTATGGTGAGAAGAGGGAGTTTGACTTCGAGCCCAAACATCATGTCGATTTAGTTACGGATCTGGGTCTGATTGACTATCCAAGAGGCGCTAAGCTGGGTGGATCCGGCTTTTGGATTTATACAGGAGATGGAGCCAGATTAGAATGGGCATTACTTAACTATTTTATGTCACAGCATCTGGCTGATGGTTATGAGATGGTACTGTTACCACATATCTTAAACTATGAATGCGGTTTCACTGCCGGTCAATTTCCTAAATTTGCCATAGATGTCTTTCATCTGGACGCAGATGTCTTTGAGAAAAGCAAAGACTTCCGTTTCCTCTTGCCGACTGCCGAGACAGCCCTGGTCAATCTGCATCGGGATGAGATCTTGAATGAAGAAGATCTGCCTCTAAAGTATTTTGGTTACACCCCCTGTTATAGAAGAGAAGCGGGCAGCCATGGTGCCAATGAGCGTGGCATGATCAGAGGTCACCAGTTTAATAAAGTAGAGATATTTCAATTCACACGCCCCGATCAGGCGGAGGAGGCCCTCGATGAACTGATCGGTAAAGCGGAAAAACTTGTTAAGG
The DNA here is from genome assembly GCA_012839385.1 of Clostridiaceae bacterium. Taxonomy (GTDB): domain Bacteria; phylum Bacillota; class Clostridia; order Saccharofermentanales; family DTU023; genus UBA1046. The sequence goes on along the minus strand of DUNL01000231.1, from coordinate 1,354 downwards.
GTTTAGGCTTGCACTTCCGTACCTCAAGGTTGGCCGCTGAGGACTGTAGCGCCTCAATGAGGAGAACCTTTGATATCGAGGTCTGGATTCCCTCTATGGGTGACTATAAAGAAGTTAGCTCTGCTTCTGACGCGGGTGACTATCAGGCGCGCAGAGGAAATATTCGTTATCGTAGCAGCGAAACCGGTAAGACAGAATTTGTTCATACATTGAATGCCTCCGGATTAGCTACCAGTCGTGTGTTTCCGGCTATTGTCGAACAGATGCAAAGGTCTGACGGTAGCGTAGTTATTCCGGAAGTATTACGTCCCTGGATGGGTGGTCAGGAGATTATCTCAGCTAGATAGGAGCAACAAATGGCCGGGCATTCAAAATGGAGTAATATTAAACGCCGCAAAGAAACTGTAGATTCTCAGCGTGGTAAGATCTTCTCTAAACTTGGCCGTGAGATAGCGGTAGCTGTTAAACATGGCGGGCCTGACCCGGAAGTGAATAACAGCCTTAAGGATGCTATAGCGCGAGCCAAGGCCAACAATATGCCGAACGACAGTATTCAGCGTTCGATTAATAAAGCCGCTGGTGGCGAAAGTGGAGATGATTTCGAAGAAGTTACTTACGAAGGCTACGGTCCGGGTGGGATCGCGGTCATGGTTAGGACTTTAACCGACAATCGCAATCGCACCGCTGGTGACGTGCGTCACATCTTTGACAAATTCGGTGGTAATCTTGGTACTAGTGGATGTGTCTCCTTTCAATTCACAGAAAAAGGTAGTCTTGTTCTGGACCGTAAACTTTATCCGGATGAGGATGAGATCCTACTGGATGCCCTGGAAGCTGGCGCGGAAGATGTTATAACTAGCGACGAAATTTACGATATTGTCACGACTCCATTTGAATATCACCGTGTATTAGATGCCCTGAGCAAAAAAGGCTACGAGTTTCTCGATGTCTCGTTGGCTCCTGAACCGCTTAATTGGACGGATCTTACTGATGAGGACCAGATCAAACAGATGGAAAAATTGATAGAGGTTATGGAGGATCATGACGATGTTCAAGATGTTTTTCATAACTGGAACCAGGAATAATAACCAAAGCCGGCATTTTCAGGACTTGTTTGCTCTTAATTAGTGAGTTGTTGCTATGGGTATTATTAGCTGGATTAAAGACAAACTAAGATCTGGGGCTGAGCCCGCGCTGGATAAACAAAAATCACCGCTGGAAAAAGTGGTGGAGCCAGAGCGTCAACGTACACGAGAAGAACCACTATTTAATCCTTTTGGCCGTTTTGCCGAGGTCGTTAAAACACAAGTAACTGAACGAGCCATTCAATACGAAAATTGTCGAAAGAAGCTCT
>DUNL01000168.1 GCA_012839385.1 Clostridiaceae bacterium | reverse complement strand
TTTGCCGGAGGGCTCATATATTCTCTGGTGACAGGGAAGGCTCCCCAAGATGCAGTGGAGCTTGCGGCAGCAGCGTCCTGCTTGAAGCACTCGACAGGTTGAAGTCTCCGTGGATCGAGTGCTTCAAGCAGGACGCTGCTGCCGCAAGCTCCACTGCATCTTGGGGAGCCTTCCCTGTCACCAGAGAATATATGAGCCCTCCGGCAAACGAATCTCCCCCTCCGACCCGGTCCACAATATGAACAGTGTATTTCCTGGATGTGTAGAAATCGTGTCCGTCATAGAACATTCCGGACCAGTTGTTGTCAGAAGCTGACAGGCTCTCTCGCAAAGTGATGGCGACTTTCTCAAAACCAAACCTATTGACTAACTCACGGGCGACTTCATAGTAGCTCTCCTCGCTCAGTTCGCCCTTAACCACGTCTGAACCCTTGGCCCTGATTCCGAAGACTTTTTCCGCATCTTCCTCATTGCCAATAGCCACATCCACATACTCCATAAGCCCACTCATTACATAGTTAGCTTTTTCGGGAGACCATAGCTTCTTTCGATAATTCAAATCGACACTGACCTTCACTCCGTAACGCTTTGCAGCCTCTGCCGCCTCAAAAGTTACTTGTGCTGCACTGTCGCTGAGCGCAGGCGTTATCCCTGTAAAGTGAAACCAGTCGGCATCTTCAAATATTGCATTCCAATCAAATTCTCCGGGTTGAACCTGCGAGATGGATGAACGTGCCCGGTCGTATATGACTTTCGAAGGCCTCTGGGAAGCCCCTGCTTCACAATAGTATATCCCAAGCCTGTCCCCTCCGCGCTTAATATAGTCAGTATGAACTCCAAGATTACGCAGGGCGTTTACCGCACACTGACCAATCTCATGCCCTGGAACCTTTGTCACAAAATATGCGTCAAGCCCATAATTGGCAAGAGATACCGCTACGTTAGCTTCGCCTCCGCCATAGACCACGTCAAACGATGTAGCTTGGATGAACCTTTGGTAACCCGGGGGCGATAATCTCAGCATTATTTCGCCGAACGTTACTACCTTGACAGCCATGCTTATTCCTCCCAATTGTCATTGTCTGATGCTAGATCCGCCGGCTGCCTACTTGGTTCGTGCAAGTTTCGCAGCTGAAACGAAATTAGCGGCCCGCTTCGCCAGCCCGTCCCAATCCTGGTCAGCTACTAACTGCTTACTGACCAAAGCGCTTCCAGCCCCTACAAAAACGGCTCCGGCTTTTATGAAATCTCCTAAGTTCTCAAGGTTCACCCCACCGGTCGGTGTAAGTTTCACTTGAGGCAAGGGTCCTAGCACATCCTTAATAAATGACGGACCCAACCGTGTTGCGGGAAATACCTTAACGACATCCGCCCCTGCCTGCCAAGCTGTGAGAATTTCCGTCGGTGAAAAAGCGCCTGGAATTACAATCTTACTATAACGTTTGCATATTCGGATTAGTTCTAGATTCAAGGTTGGGCCTACAATGAAGTCCGCACCTGCTAACATGACGGCACGGGCAGTCTCAGGATCCAAGACAGACCCGGCGCCGATGATTGCCTTGCCTTTTAGGATCTTAGATGCCTGATAGATAGCCTCAATAGCGCCTGGCGAAGTCATAGTGATCTCTACTCCCTTTATTCCCCCGTCTGCCAAAGCTTGGCACACATTGACGAGTTCGTCTCCACTCTTAGTCCTGATCACCGCAACTACTCCGGTATCAGTGAGTTCCCTCAGACACTGCTC
>DUNL01000261.1 GCA_012839385.1 Clostridiaceae bacterium | reverse complement strand
GAAATATAGGTGATAAAAATGAAACTTGGCATTACAGACTTGAGAAATCAACAACAATGGCAAGACAAAGGCTACGAACTACCTGACTTTGATATTGAAAAGGTAAGAGAGAATACACTTAAAGTCCCCATATGGCTGCACTTTGGAGCGGGCAACATATTCAGAGCATTTCCTGCAATGCTGCAGCAAACCCTTCTAAACAATGGCCTTTCAGATAAAGGAATCATAGTCTGTGAATCCTATGATGAAGAAATTATCGAAAAGGCCTATACACCTTATGACAACTTGAGTTTAGTCGTTACTCTAAAAGCTGACGGAAGCATGGACAGAAAGATAGTAGCCAGCATAGTCCATGCAATGGCTGCAAAAGACAGCATGGAAGAACTTACAAAAATCTTCACATCTTCCACACTGCAAATGGTAAGTTTCACTATAACAGAAAAGGGGTACTCACTTACCGATTCAAATGGAAATTACTTTCAAAGTGTACTAGAAGATATGCACTTCTTTTCCCAAAACCCCAAGACCCTTATGGGAATGATAGCCTTTCTATGTTATAAGAGATATTTAGCAGGAAAACATCCCATTGCATTAGTAAGTATGGACAACTGTTCCCACAATGGTTCAAAACTATACAGTGCCATAAAAACCTTTGCTGACACTTGGGTAGAAAATGGACAGGCTGACCAAGGATTTTTAGATTACATAAGCAATCCGATGCTGGTATCATTTCCTTGGACCATGATAGACAAAATAACACCTAGGCCTTCAGAACAAGTAAAAGCAATGCTAGAATCTGATGGATTTGAAGGTGCTGACATCATAAAAACAGCAAAAAATACATATGTATCTTCATTTGTAAACGCTGAGCAAACCCAATACCTGGTAATAGAAAATACATTCCCCAACTCAAAACCACCACTTGAAAAAGCTGGTGTCATTTTTACCGATAGACAAACCGTAGACAAAGTAGAAAAGATGAAAGTTTGCACCTGCCTAAACCCCCTGCACACAATTTTAGCGGTATATGGCTGTCTCTTAGGCTACACTTCGATATCAGAGGAAATGAAAGACAAACACCTTAAAACATTCATAGAAAAAACAGGATATGAAGAAGGTCTTCCTGTAGTAGTAGACCCAGGCATAATAAAACCGGAAGATTTCATAAAAGAAGTAATCGAAGAGCGTTTCCCCAACCCCTTTGTGCCAGATACACCACAGCGAATAGCCTGTGACACATCCCAAAAAATCCCGGTGCGCTTCGGTGAGACCCTAAAGGCATACATTGCTACCAGAAAAAGGGATATTTCAAAACTTAAATATATACCATTATTCTTTGCAGGCTGGCTAAGATACCTTATGGGAGTGAACGATAAAGGCAACTTCTTTACACCCAGCCCCGACCCCATGCTTGAAAAATTGCAGGGCTATATAAAGGATATATCTCTTGGAGATAAGGGTCCTTTTACAGATGCTTTAAAGCCTATACTGTCAGACAGCAACATATTTGGTGTATTTGATGCTAGGTTGTATTCATAAAGATTTACACCAAATATGTTGCTGTCTGACAGTATAGGCTTTAAAGCATCTGTAAAAGGACCCTTATCTCCAAGAGATATATCCT
>DUNL01000242.1 GCA_012839385.1 Clostridiaceae bacterium | reverse complement strand
TCCCTCCCCTTCCCCTCGGCGCCACTCCTGGTGCTCATCCAGTACCAGCGCGAGAATTCTCGGATTACATTGCCAACAGCAAAACCCAGCTCCTCTACATCTGCACACCTAAGTTCTAGAGGTGTACATGCCAACAAATTCGCCAACTCTTGCCAGGATCGCATACCCAGCCCTCCTTGTTGTGCAATTTTCTCATTATATCGGCTCAAGAACTCCCGAAAAACTAAATAAAACAGAATCTCCCTTCGAAGTTCCCACATACTGTCGGGTAGCTTCCGCGACAGTTCTTGCATGCGCTGCACAGCGTTAATTACAAAACGTTTATTTGTTAACGGGCGTCGATGTAGTACTGTACTTAGTCCGCTCCATAGATAGCCCGCTCCATAAGCTGTCACCAATAGGTAAAAAAGCGATGTATAGTTCTCTTGCCGCCATTTGCTTGTAACAGGAAAATAGTAGGAATGGATCTCAGAAGCGAAAACGCCAATTTCTTGTAAAAGGTCATCTATTTGGGTAGCTACGGAAGGCAAAACGTCTTCAATACTAGCACGTAGGTGAATATCTGCCCGACTTGGATTACCGGAATAATATAGTAGATTTAATCTATAAAGATCATCCTGCAATGTTTCCGGTAACAATACCTCAAATCCGGTAATATTTTGTAGATGCCTGTCTAAAGCAGAGCCTTTATTGCGCGCAGCCATTTGCCTAACCCCATCAAGAAACAAATCGACCTCTTCTGATTCATGTGTTAGATTATCCAGTACAGGTAACACCAGCATGCCACCATAAATAGGTTCTGGACTTCCCCTCATTTCGCGGGACAGCTGTTTCCCTGCTGGACTGCTGCTAGGGGAAAAAATCTCTCTTGTAAGCCAGTTGGGCAAAGCTTGGACAGTACTGGAAAACAAGTTGGCCCCAAACGTCAGGGCCGAATAACATTCCTTACATAAGGCAATGCTTTCCACCATATTCTTTTTGTCAAGCTCTAACGGCAAAGGCCCTTCCCAAGTAGTAGTAAACCAAGGCCAGGCTTTACAATATGCAGAAACCACTTCCCCGGTTGAGCCACAAAACGAACAATAGGAACCATCTTCATCTAGACGTCCTTGTTCTGCCCCTTCTTCTAGCTTAGCATCCCATACTAAAGGAGCTATCTTATCTAGGTGTGCAATGATTTTTTGTCCAGGTTCCAGCCTGCTCGGAGCAACTTCCACCTCTGTGTCCGGATCGGTAACTCCTGCTGCCAAGGTATATGGACTATTGGGATCGTCTAGCAAAATAAGAGCAACAATACCTAGGATCTTACCTTTAACATCCTCTTGCTGGGTAGCCAAAAAATGCGGATGTAACGCTTCTACAATGGCAGTAATATCCGCTTCATTCAGCCCTGCGTCTACCACTGCCCTTTCTAACCGTCCAGTTAGAAAAGACTCGATTCCCGTTGGATCAGCTGCAAATTTATTGAACTGAGAATCATAGGTCAAATACGCCGGGACAGCGTATCTTCCCTGAGGAACAACAGGAGATCCGCCTTGCGGTATAACTACAGGTATAGACACTGACTGGTAAAAACAGTCGGCAAGGGTAAGAAG
>DUNL01000155.1 GCA_012839385.1 Clostridiaceae bacterium | reverse complement strand
GGTCAAGGCACAGAAAGAACTACTCCGGAAGGGGGGCGAGACATTGATTGACTACAACCAACTACTAGAGGCAGAGCTGCAGGGCGTATATGGCGACTACCTGCAAAAGGTCAGCCAGATTATCAAGTGGTATAAAATCTATGACGGTGAGCAGGAGTGGGACACGGCTACCGGCCTGGACTATGAGCCGACAAAGAAAGTCACGAATATAATCAAGAAACTAATCGACACCAGGGCCCGCTTCATGTTCGGCAGGATGCCCTACTTCGACATTAGGCCAGTACAGGCTGACGCAAAGGGGTCCACTACCTACCAGGACCAGGCCCAGGAAAAAGAGGACCTGCTGGAAAAAATCCTGAAGGCTAATAAGTTTCACAGCAAACTCCTAAAGGCCCGCAAAGATTGCTCCATCGGTGGTAAAGTGGCCATTAAGCTGTGGGCGCACAAAGACCAGGGCTTAAAGATTATCTTCTCCCCGGCGATGGAGTTTTTCCCGCAGTTTGACCTGGACGATGTGGACCAACTGGAAAAGGTGGTCTTTTTGTATGCTTTAAATAACGAATCCTTACCTGAGGAACAGAGAATTAAAAAGCAAGTATGGGAAATGATGGGCACTAAATGTATTCTCAATGAGTCTACTCATGATGGTAGGGGTAATACAGTATCAATCGAATATCAAGATTACAATACAGGTTTAGACTTTATTCCAGTTATCATAATAACCAACGGTGGGCTTACTGGGGAGACAGAAGGGATGAGCGATGTTGAGCAGTTATGGGGGAACCAAGATGCTTATAATAAACTTACATCAGATGATATAGATGCCTTAAAATTCCAGATGTTTGGCCAGGACGTGATCACGGATGCAGCAGAGGCCAGTCTGAAGAATATCAAGATAGCGCCTGGGGCATTGGTTGATCTGCAGACAGACGCGACGCAGGCCAGTGAGGGTAGGCAGGCCAAGATGGGCCGCCTGGAGAGCGGGTTTAGCTACAAAGATAAATTTGAGGATACTATTAACCGCATTAAAAACGATATGTATGACACCCTAGAGGTGCCGAATGTTTCCCTGGAGCAACTGCGAGGCCTCATGCAGAGCGGAAAATCCATGAAGGCGCTCTACTGGGCGCTGATGGCTGCCTGTGATGAAGACTGGGCCGAGTGGGGGCCGGCATTTGAGCAGATGGTTGATTATATATTCCGCATGGTGGATACCTATAACCTCTACGGGAAGCGGTCAGTGGCGAAATACGAGACCACCCTGGAGATAGAACGGTATTATCCCATTCAGGAAAATGAGGATGACCAGAAGCGGGTAGACATGGAAGAGGTAACCACCCAGGTGCGCTCCAGGAAGTCATACATGAAGAAGTGGGGCGAATATGAGGATATAGATGCAGAGTTGGAGCAGATACAACTGGAGCAGCAGATGCTGCAGGACAGTTACACTGCTGCACTGTTAGACGATATGGGCGGCGGTGATGAATAATGACCACTGAATACGTCAAGATGGCGAAAGCTGCCAGGCGGGGAGTGTCACGGCTGACGCTCCGGCAGCAGTTGCAAATATTGCAGATATACGGGGACGCAATCCAGTACCTGTCTGAGAAGGCAGAGGGAGCAGGGCAGGAGTCCCTCACCCGGCGTTGGGCGCTGGACTATGCCAGCGAGTTGGCTATCGAGCGCATACGACTGCAGAAGCGGCTTGAGCGCTCTATCAAAAGCAATATAGGCAAGGCCAGTGGTTACGGCGTACAGTTCGACTTGCAGATGTTTAGCATTCTTGCGGAGAGGTTAGGAATAAGCGAGCGATTCAAGGACGTGTTTTCCCAAATTCCGCTGGAGACAGTCAGGCCGATCATGTCCGGCGAGCTCTACAAAGACAAAAGGAGCCTCAGTGAAAGAATCTGGTGCTTGGGGGATGAGCTTGAGAAGGATATGCAGTACATTGTCAACAGAGGACTAATCGAGCACAAGTCAGCTGTGGAGTTGGCCAAGGATTTGGAGCAGTACGTGAAGGAGCCGGCCAAACGGCCAACTACCTGGGGGAAGGCATATCCGAACCTGCGGAACAAAAAGGTTGACTACAACGCCATGAGGCTGGCCAGGACAAGCATCAATCACGCATACCAAACGGCAAGCATTAGGAGTGCAGAGAGGAACCCCTTTGTTGAGGGTATTGAGTGGCACAGCGCTCTGCAGCACGGCCGAACCTGTGAGCTGTGCGCACAAAGGCATGGCCAAGTATTTCCGAAGGATGACGTCCCTCTGGATCACCCAAACGGCCTCTGCACCATGATTCCTTATATCCCCAAGTCACTAGACCAGGTAGCAGATGAGCTCAGAGGATGGCTGGGTGGAGGAGAAAACGAGAGACTTGACGAATGGTATAAAAAATACGGGCACTACTACGCTACGAAAGGAGTGGGCTGATGGTTCTGGCAACATGTGACTGCGGGGGAGAGTCTGAAGTCACGCGGATATTGACAGAGAAGATGCGCGGCGGCATAGAGCGGATGTATTTCCGCTGCCAACACTGCGGAAAGGAGTATCTTGTCTGTTATACGGACAAGGAAATCCGCAAGAAACAGAAGAAGCTACAG
>DUNL01000260.1 GCA_012839385.1 Clostridiaceae bacterium | reverse complement strand
GGTCTAGCAACAGAACATCTCTCTAAAGCCGGCGCCGGAGAGATAAAATTACTCTGTATTATAGCCGCTCGTGAAGGTTTGATGAAAGTCGTCGAAGCTCTTCACGAGCGGCTATAATACAGAGTAATTTTATCTCTCCGGCGCCGGCTTTCCTTAAGGTTGAGATAGCGGCCACAGCAGAACCACCTGTGGCAACCATGGGGTCTAGCAACAGAACATCTCTCTGGTCAATATCCTCCGGTAACTTGCAATAATAATCGATTGGCTGCCAGGTGTCATGATCTCTGAATAGTCCGATATGGCCGACGCGGGCACTGGGTACTATCGTTAAAAGTCCCTCGACCATGCCCAAACCTGCTCTCAAAATAGGAACCAAAGCAAGTTTGTTTCCGGCTAGCTGCCTGACAGTAGCATGGGCAATCGGGGTCTCAACCTCCATTTCATGTAGGTCTAAATCTCTAGTTGCCTCAAAGGCAATCAGCATCGCGACCTCAGAGACCAATTCACGAAACTCTTTAGTAGTTGTATGTTTGTCGCGCATGATCCCCACTTTATGTTGAATCAACGGATGTTCTAAAACGATAATGTTTTCTGGCAGATTAGATTTCATTTTTGGCTCCTCGCAGTTTTTTTAAGTATAGCATTCAAGTCTTAATCCGAGCGAAGATTAACTCAATCGGGAAAGACTTCATCAATCTGTGTATAACCTAAACCCTCTAGCTCTTCCTTTTGTCTCCTGATATTTCTGCGGCGACCGCCCACAAATATAGTCTCACCATTAACCCTGCGTCTAGCGGCATCTTCCATAATTTTTACAATCCGATCCGGTTCTAGATCTTTGTCCAGTAAATATGCTGAACGTGGATCTGTGAAGGCGGGAATTAAACCCTGTTCCTCCAACAAGACAATTATGCGCTCAAAGCCGATAGAAAAGCCGCAAGCGGCTACAGGCTGATTAACAAATTTCTCAATCATCTGATCATAACGTCCCCCACCCGCGACTGATCCGGCCATACCGGGCAGAGAAATCTCGAAAATTGTACCGGTGTAATAACCCATACCGCGTACTAACGTAGGATCGAATATGACCTTTACTTCCGGATCCGTAAGTTGTTGTGAGGCGGACAAAATTATGTCTAAATTCCGGAAGATCTCAGGGTCACTCATAATGTCTGGATAATTAGCGAAATACTCACTGCTGAGAGTATTAGAAGGTAACTCTTTGAACAGACCCAAGTATTTGTCGGTACTATCCTGCGAATAACCGGCAGACAGAAGTTCATCTCGTAGTCCTGTAAAGCCGAGGCGATCCATCTTGTCCAACAAAATAAAGATATCAGGCAGTTCTTCTTCAGGAAAGCCGGCATAGAGAGCCATCGCTCTGAGAACGCGGCGGTCATTGACCTTAACTTCCAGATCCTCAAAGCCCAGACTGGCTAAGGCTTCGGTTGTCGCGGAAATCAATTCTATTTCAGCTAACAGAGAAGGCTCACCCAAAATATCAATATCGCATTGGATGAATTGACGATAACGCCCACGTTGCGGTCTGTCAGCTCGCCAGACAGGACCCATCTGCATAACTTTAAAGGGTAGTGGCAGGTCACTCATATTATTGGCGTAAAAACGAACTAGAGGTACTGTCAGATCATAGCGCAAACCTTCAGCGCAGATAGCCTCATTCCTTGCCATAGCTTTTTCCAGGCTTTCCCCTCGCTTGAGGATACGGAATATGAGTTTCTCGTTTTCTCCCCCCTGATCTCCTGTCAAGTTTTCGATATGCTCAATGGCAGGGGTCTCGATTTGCAGATAACCATAGGAACGATACACGGTGCGAATTTGGTTCATCACATAGTTACGTAGCTCCATCTCTCCCGGTGTTTGCTCGGGCATGCCACGCACTGGGGTCTTAATAAAAGTCATACAGGTTTAGATCTCCTCTTCAAAATACTCATTATTCTTACAATTATATCACTCACAGAACCTGAACAATCCTTTCACTAGCGGTTAGTCACGGATAGTTCCCGGTTTGGTACCTACTTGCTCCCCAAACCCCTTACTCCAAGTTGACCAGTAATCAATCCGGGTCGGAAAGCTTTGCTTCTGACAGTATTTTTCTGACCTGATCCAGAGTCAGATCATCGCGGTCGGCCAGACGAGCCAGATCGTCAAATTCTATCTTTTCTTTTTGCAGATCTGAAATGTGAGACCGCTTAGACCGGACTTGCCCCAGGGGAGTGTCAATCGTTCTTATTTCCCGCTCCAGATAAGCTCGCTCACAATCATAAACCCTGATACCTAAAGTAGAGGTGTGGCGCATCATCAGATCAAGCAACTTATCTAGTTGCGCAGGACGACAAAGAACACTAATACGGATACCCGGTCTTCCCTTCTTCATTATGGAGGCCAAGAGAGACACATCCAAGGCTCCGCTCTGTCGTAATTTTTCCGCGACGAAGGCGACACCCTCACCATCCATATCGTCGAGATCGGTTTCCAGCACTTTTAACTGTTCCAGCTGGAAGTCGTGGGCTGTGGAAAGGCCTGAAGTCTCAGCGCTACGGTGCCCCAGCCAGGCTCTGACCGCATTAAGGGCTGGATACTCCTTATCACCCAACCCCAATCCTTCTTGTGACCAAATCCCCACAGGCTTCTCCCTGAACTCTTGGACAAAATGAGATATCAAGGCGGCACCGGTAGGTGTAAGCAACTCGCCTTTGATGCTCCCGCTATAACTAGGTATCTTTCTAAGCAGATAAGATGTAGCCGGAGCCGGTACAGGCAAGATTCCGTGCGCGCAACGCACAAAGCCGCTACCGGTGCTGACCGGGGTAGCTATGATTGTTTCCGGATTGAGGAGATAGATCAGAAGCGAAAAAGCCACAATATCACAAATAGCGTCTAATGTACCTACCTCATGGAAATGAATACTGTGCACCGGCACCTGATGAGAATGGGCTTCCGCTGTCGCGAGCAGTTTATAGACCGCTATGGCATCAGCTTGAACTCGCGGGGGCAAATCAAGCTCTCTGATGATGTCGTTAACATCACTCAAGCTCCGGTGGATATGTTTGCTGTGATCATTGTGATGATTATGGTGAGAGTTGGTGTCCGGATGTACATGTGGGAGCTGATGCTTGTGATCGTGAGAGAAATTTTGCTCTGGAGATGATGTATGTGGAATTTCATGTTCTTCGGTATTTGCTGTTGCCGAGCTGTTAAGTGGGGCGCCGCTGGCATCTACATCCTGACTTTCTTCCATAGTTTCCTTAACCAGCACATTAAATTTATGCCCCCAAATACCTTTTGATTGAGCAGCCGTAAAAGTAATTTTCGCCTCCCAGCGCTCAAATTGTCTCATTACCGTAAAAAAAGGTTCTTTATCTTCTAGCAAGGATAGGACAGCGGCAGTGAGCATATCCCCCGCCGCTCCCATACTAAGATCCAAAAAAAGCGTTTTCATATTATCTCCATTAACAATCTAAATGATTAATTTGGCTGGCGGCGAAAGCGGCGCCGAAGCCATTGTCAATATTAACTACTGTAACCCCTGAGGCGCAACTGTTAAGCATAGATAAAAGTGCCGTGAGACCTTCAAAAGAAGCCCCGTAACCAACGCTTGTCGGTACCGCTATTACGGGACAGGATACCAGTCCCCCGACCACGCTGGGCAACGCTCCTTCCATACCTGCTATGACAATAATTACTCGTGACTTTAGCATTAGGTCAAGATTAGATAGCATACGGTGCAAACCGGCGACCCCGACATCGTAAATTCGCTCAACGCGATTACCTAAGACCCGGGCGGTACGGGCGGCTTCTTCGGCAACTGCCTGATCAGAAGTACCGGCGGTCATAATTGTGATCAGGCCTTTTCCATCCGGTTCAGGATAATCTCCTATTAAGCCGGTGCGGCCAATCGGATCATAGTCTAAGCCCAGAACAGAGTCTATTTGTTCTGCTTTCTCCTCGCTCAGTCTAGTAATTAAGATTGATTTCGCGCCAGAACTTTTTATTTCCTCAGCTATCTTCTGAATCTGTTCCGGCGTTTTCCCTGAGCCGTAGATAACTTCGGCCACTCCTTGTCGTATTCGACGATGGTGATCAACTTTAGCGAAACCCAGATCATAAAAGGGTTGCTTTTTTAACGACAAGAGGGCCTCTGAGGGAGATATTTTCCCTTCTTTAACCTGTTCCAGTAGCGTCAAAATACTATCTTGCATTTGCGCCTCCTGCCCGTGGTTTAAGATCCAGCGCGACTTGGTCAAATAAGGGCAACAACTGCGCTACGATGTTAGCCTTCGCCGCTAAAAAAGCCTCCAGGTCACTGTCCCTGATTTGTACTAAGGCGTTCCGATCTCTTAATCTGACGCGACAATCTAAAATACCGGCCGCGTGAAGAGCGGCTTCCGCCTTTTCAATTCGCTGTAGATTGTCAGCGGTAATCTCCTGATCAGTACTGATTCTGGTTGCCAGACAAGAATTGGCAGGTCGGTTCCAGTTGGCCAGTCCCAGCTCTTGGGCCTGATGTCTGATCTGCTTCTTGTCTAATTCTGCCAAACGTAGGGGAGATAAGATACCCAGCTCGTCCAGGGCTTTCATACCAGGTCTTTCTGTGGGTGAATCGCTGGCATTGCTACCATCAACCAGAAAAATATAACCGTCTGCCTGAGCTGCCCGGCGTAGTGAGGAGAATAGATGCCTTTTGCAGTAATAGCAACGAGACTTAGAATTGGCTCTAACTGAAGGATTTGACAAGATATCTATATTTAGGACTTTAAGCTTGGCGCCAACACTGTTTGCCAGCTCGCGGGCCTCTTTTTCTTCACTCGCGGTTTGAAACTGTGTGCGCGCGAAATAAGGTTGAACCTTTGCTCCTAGCTGTATTGAGCGCGCGAGAAGATACATGGAGTCGATACCGCCGGAAAAAGCTAGAGCGAAGGCAGGATACTTATTAACAAACTCTTGTAGTGTCATAGGATGAGCCTTATCTTGTATATTTCTTCAGACCAAAACTAATAGCGGACATATTCATGATAAAGTATCTTTTCCCATTTTTCATCACACAGGACACAATTTAAGTTTCGTTTAAGCTTTGTACGTTAATATTAATGATACTAAAGCTGACAGTAATATATATGAAAGGAGCATTTATATGAATAACGCTGACAAAGAAGATAAACAAGAACCAATTGGCGTGAACGATAATTCAGCTTCTTCAGCTCAGTCATCTGAGAGTAAAAAGGAAAAATTTGAGTCGACCGGACCGGCTTCAAGTCAAGAATATGGGGATTTAAATGCCGGCACACCTGGTTTCGGGGCATATAATAACTCAGGCCCTGACGGATATCAGCCCTATACTGACCCTCGTCGTAATCAAGCTAGTCAACAAGAGTCTGAATACAGATGGTCAAGACAATCCGGTAGTCCTATGCCCGGTAGTACAGATGTTTCAGGATATCGTTCTACTCAGCAGCCCAACAATAACGATAATAAGAAAAATAAGGCCGGCGTGAAAGCGGTTGTTATTGTTCTGGCTGTACTGGTGGCGTTGGGCATAGCTTTCATTTCTATTCTGGGGACTTTAGTTTATACACTTAATTATCAGAAGTCCGAAACAAGGGTTGATGAAGATGAAAATATTGAATCAGCCTCTCCAACAGAGATAGAGGTGACAACAAATGAGCGTGAGCAGTCTACTTCCATTGACTCGGCTGAGCCAAGTCGTGGTGAGCCTGATATTAAAACCGTTACTCCTGAGGAGGCTTCTCCGTCAGGGCAACTTCAAGACGCGGCGGAGAAAGTTATTCCCTCAGTGGTGTTGGTACGTCAACTGAGAAAGCCCTCCATGGGACAAAACACCGCATTGATACCCGGATCGAGCGGCACTCTATCACAAAAAAATCCCCTTTGGGGCAGGGAGCGCAGAGATCTGATCGTGGGCGAAGGCTCGGGTGTCATCATGTCCGAGGATGGTTATATCGTGACTAACGCGCATGTAGTTGAGGGTGGTGAAAGTTATGAAGTTGTGCTTTACGATGGCACGGCATTGGAGGCCCAGTTGATGGGTACGGATTTTGTAACCGATCTGGCAGTACTGAAAATTGAACCCGGCGATACTGAGCTTAAGGCGGCAACCTTTGCCGGTACTTCAGGTTTGAGAGTGGCTGATCAGGTGATAGCGGTTGGGAATCCTACAGGAAGTGTCCTCAGTTCATCTGTGAGCGTGGGCTATATATCTGCCCTCAATCGCATGATTATGGCCGAAGACGGTTCCAATATGAACTATATTCAGACTGACGCCGCTATTAACCGCGGCAACTCCGGTGGGGCATTGGCTAATCTCAAAGGAGAAGTTATCGGCATCAATACCCTTAAAGTGGGTGGAGATACCTACGAAGGTTTGGGTTTTGCTATTCCTTGGGACGCCGCTGAACCTGTAGTGCGTGACCTGGCTCGATACGGTAAGGTACAGAACCGCCCTGCCCTGGGCATCAGAGGACGCTTTATGGATCTGAGATCGGCCATGTACTATCAGCTACCTAACGCGGGCTTTTTTGTGGATGAAGTAATTAATAAAGATCTCATCAAGGAAGGACTCAAGCAAGGCAGTATCATTACCGCTATTGATGGTTTGGACTTGGTAACTGACAGCACATTAGCTAATTATTTAGCCCAGAAAAACCCCGGGGATGTCGTAACTCTAGAAGTAGTTGACGGTCGTACCGGTTCAACTTTTACCGTCAAAGTAAAGCTAATCAGTAGTCACGATCTGGGCTAGCGCTACATCGGATAAATATTATCCAGTAGATTACCGGGCTGTCTACAATGATGATATTGTTTAACTCAATGCACATTGTTATTAATGAACAAAGTGTGCTAGTATGACATTGGCATATTACTGTATCTATACCTGCTATCTGTGCCAAAAATATAAATATGAGTTAAGCGTAAACGGAGGATACATGAAAAAAACATATTACAAAGTTCTATCTTTTCTGATAGTGGCCTTGATGCTGGCAACTTTGATAACAGCCTGTGGCAAGAAAAATGATATCGTAGGTAAGTGGGTTCCGGAAGGCGAGTCAGAGGCCTTTGGCATGGAAGGTCTGTCTATGCTGGGCATCGAACCGGAAGATATTTATCTAGAGTTTACTTCCGGGGGTGAAGTAATTATTATGGTTAAAGACAAGCCCATAATGGATTATATGAAAGACTTCATGAAAGAGATGGGCGCTTCTGATGAAGAAGTAGAAGAAGTTATGGGTGAGAGCGGTCTGGAAATAAAGTATAAACTTGATGGCGACAAAATTAAAATGGAGATGAAAACCGGCGAGGAAACTGATAGCCAAGAAGGAACTTACAAGCGTGAAGGTGATAAGTTGACGATTAAATTTAATGATGAAGAGACTGTCTTCGTCAAAAAGAAATAACCATTCTTCATAGATAAATTATTAAATTATATTAGCTTTACATATAAGGAGCTGCTTCAAAAATGACAGCTCCTTATTTAATTTCGCGCTCAATCAAAAAATTCAGCGACTACCAATTTATAGACCTCATCGCCGGTCATTCCTGACTGTAAATAAGGCCGGTAGAGTATGCGAAACACTGCCCAGTCAATAGGTAGCAAGTCTTGTACTGTAGTCCATTCTTGTTGGAAAATGCTGTCGGTATACTCGTAAGAGTCGTTAAGCATTCCAAAGCCCTGAATGAATTCCTCTATAATAATATGGTTTCTTTCTTCTTGGGTCATCATGTCAGTCGCGATAGCAGCTTCAGCGAAATTAATACTCTCCTTTTCGTCCCAGTAAATGGAAATAAATCCCCAATTGCCTTCAACATAGCCGGAAATCGCGTTCCCCATCTCTTCTAAAGGGACGAAGTTGACCAAATAATTACCGCCTTTGTCTACAAGATCAACAAATGGCATGGTACCCAGAAGATTAATTTCTGTAATAATACGTTGTAAAGTCTCTATATCTTCATCAGTGGGATTTCCCCTGACCTCAACTTTTATATAATCTTCCCAGACATGGATCCGATTGTCGTTATTGTCGTTATATTCGGATTTTAAGGCGACCTCGCGGAAGTAATCAAAAGCCAGATCAAAAGCCTGGCGGTCTATAAAATACGCTAGGGATGCCTGGGCGGCAGGAGATTTTCCCACATTAAGATAGTAGATGGCCGGATTGATCTCCATCTCATCAGGTGTCAGTATGCGACCATAAGGATCTGAGGGGAACTCTTGCTTGTTGGCAACTTTTTCTTCAGTTGTAGATTCTATCGTTGTTTCCGCGGTGGTTACTGTAGTTTTCGTATCAGTCGCTTCTGTCGAGGCTTGGGTTTCGGTAACTTTTGAAGTTGTGTCTGTCTGAGCTTGTGTTTCAGTATTGACCGCTGTCGTTTCGACAGCGGTTTGGGTGTTGCCGATGACTGAGTCTGAAAGTTCCGCTTCCGTAACTACGGCGGCTGCCGTGGAAGTCTCCGGAGATATCGTTTCTACTAAGTGTCTAGCAATGAAGAAAGTACCTATTATAATGCCGACTACCACCAAGAGAGATAATAAGACGGCGATAATAACCACGATAGTTGCCTTGCTTTTTGGTGGTTGGGGTGGTCTACTAACTGGTCTTGGATAAGGGGGATATGACGCGTGACCCTGAGGATGCGGATAATTTTGTAAGGGTGGATATTGTTGTGGCTCCGAATAAGCTTCTTGCTGATAAGGACTTGGTCCCGGAGGCGGTCCTTGGTATGGTGATGGTTGAGGGGGCTGATGAGTAAACTGCCCGGGAGATTGAGCCATTTGACTCGGGTACCTGTAAGGGAGCTGATGATTATACTGGCCGGATGTTTGTGCCATCTGACGTGGGTACGGGTCAATAGGCTGGGAAGCAGGTGGTGAGGGTACCGACGCTTGTTCCTGTGGTCCCTGTAGGGATGGTTCCTGACCTGAAGTTTGGTTGTCAGATTGTATAGGAGGCTGTGAATGTTGATTGTTTTCTTGGTTGTTCATTTTTGCACCTCTGTATGGCACATTTAGCCAGTTGGAAGTCTTCTGGATTTATTATAATCTAAAGTACCCTGATAAAGTAGTTATGTAAAGCGTTTCCAGGTTTTGAAGAGGTTAAGTTCTTCACACTTAGCCAAGAATAAAGAATTATTTCATAGTGGCTGTATTACAGTCCTTATGTTACAAATTTACAGTTACTAAATATTTTAGTTAATTACGGCTGTGAATGGCGCGACAATATTTAGTGACTTGATTACGTTAATGAGTCCGCTATTATTAAGGATTTGGCGACAATTTTTTCTTTATCATTAAGATTACAAAAGGGTTAAAGTGGCTGTGGCAAGGCACTTTTATCTATCTCCGGTTTTCCGGTAAGGGCTATTTATGTTATAATTATTGGAGCTAGGAGTGATGAAAAATGAATCTGATTCAAACCAAGGTAACAAGACGCAGAATGAAATATGGCGCGATGCGCAAAAATTCAATCGTAGAATCTGTCTCCAACGGTTATCTTTGCCCGAAATGTAAAAAGCTAGTCAGCTATGTACCAGTCAGGAGACTTAGACGTTGCGTATATTGTAACCAAGAACTAAACTGGGGCCCAAACCCTGAAGAAAAGGTAAAGGAATAAATAATTTGTCAGATGAAATCAGATCAAGATCTGTCGGAACGGCATATTTGTAATTTAACAATATGCCGTTTATTTTTTTTTAATATTATTGCTAAATTTATGAAAAAACTTTCCTGACGACCAATTGACCATAGCTTGCTGAGAATGGAAGTGCTAAACTACATATATTAATATTTTTTCAGGTGGAGGTAAGATGAACCCTATAGCAACAATTACAATGCGAAATGGCAAGAAAATTGTCATAGAACTATTACCGGAAATTGCGTCTAATGAAGTAGCCAGCTTTATCTGGGCCGCTCAGAATGGTTTTTATAATAATCACTCTATAGAACGAATAGTACCGGGCTCGTGGATTGACATGAGTTATACGGCCTTTGGGCATGAGGAATGCAAATATTTTTTACCTAACCGCATGAGTGAAAAGCAGAATATAAAAGTTCCGGAGTTGGGGGATATTTGTCTCGGTTATTATTCAGAGACGGAGATTTCAGGTACTGAGTATTTCTTTCCTCTGAAACGTTGCGATCATTTGGTCGGGAAATGTCCTGTTATTGGTCGTGTTTTGGAGGGTATGGATGAAATTCAGCGTATAGCCGCAGTCAAAACCAGACCGGTAAAATATGAGCCTGATTTGGGGGTAGAAATTAATCTTCCTTTGGAACCGGAGATTATTGTTTCAGTAGAAGTTGACACCAAAGGCGTAGACTATCCCGAACCGGAAAAGCTGGCCGAATTTGAGCTTCCCGCCAGCTGGGTCTCGATCAAAGAGGTAGCTGTCGAATAATAAGTAGGAATGAAAACAGATTATCATTCCAAGAAAACTGTAAATTAGTCTTATCAAGTTCAGCCGGCCTTGCTACCGGCTGAACTTTTTCGTAAATTGATCGTTCATGGTAATGCGTATCTGTTTTAGAGCATAAATATGGCCTCTCTTATGACTTCAGCAACTGTAGGATGAGGGAAGATCTGGGTTTTGATCTCGTCCAGCGTCAACTTTCTCTCAATCATGATACCGACAGCGATAATAATTTCCGAAGCGTAAGGCCCCAGCAACTGACAGCCGGCCAGGGTATTACTGTCTTCGTCAAGAATTAATTTGCATAGACTGGGCTCGCGCTCGGTCTCCGCCATATAGCGACCCGAATATGAGAAGGGGATAGTGACTTGGCGATACTTGCGACCCTGTCGCTCCATTTCAGACTCGGAATATCCAACCCAGGCAACCTCAGGATCAGTGTATATTACACAGGGACAATGTTCATAGCTCATTTCATCTGCCTGTCCTAAGATATTGTTAACAGCTACTTCAGCCTCCCGATAAGCCGCGTGCGCCAGCATCCAGGAGCCGATCACATCTCCGACAGCGTAGACGCCCGGGATATTGGTGCGACAACCGGCGTCGACTTGAATGGCTCCGTTATTAATAACGATACCCAGCTTCTCCAGTCCCAAATCATCGGCTACCGGGCAACGTCCGGCAGAACATAGTATTTTGTCAGTCGAGATTTGAGAAATTTGATCCTGATACCGATAGTGGATAGCATCGGCGTCAAGCGCTGTAACCTGAGCCTCAAGCAGGAACTTGACGCCCTTCTTTTCCAGAACTTGCCGCAAGAGATCACCTAATTGCCGATCAATATCGCCCGCGACATGATCCTGCATCTCGATGACGGTGACTTCGCTACCAACAGTCCGGAAGTAACTAGCCATTTCCAAACCGATAATGCCGGCTCCGATCACTACCAGATGTTGTGGTATGGTGTCGAGATCCAGTATAGCCTGATTGGTGACGGCGAGCCCTGACGCGAGCGCTTCCTTAAGTCCCGGCACCGCCGGTACAATCGGCTCGGATCCTGTGGCGATAATCAGATTCTTGCCTGTATATGTTTTGTCGAAGGCGTCAATCACCTCATACAGATCGTCTTTCCTGCCTTTGACAGAGGCAGCAGCGGCGATTACTTCAACATTACATTGCTTCATTTTCTGCTTAATGCCGCTAACCAGCAGACGCACAATCTTGTTCTTGCGTCTAATCACTCGCTTCTGGTCAAAGCTCACCTCAGTCGTTGAGACACCAAATACCTCACTGTCTCGCGCGTGACTGAACAATTTAGCTGAATTTAATAAAGTCTTCGAGGGAATGCATCCTTCATTAAGACAGACACCGCCCAGGTTATCTTTCTCAAAGAGAGCGACCTTCAGCCCCGCCTTACCTGCTCGCTCAGCAGCCGTGTAGCCTCCCGGGCCTCCGCCCAGAATTAACAGATCATACTCCATAATAATCCTCAATCTTTCTTATAAAAGTATTGTCACAAGCATAGTTTAGCAACAACTCTAGTTGCTGACACTAACTTTCGGTCATAGATCGTTCTTTGATATGGCCGTATCGGTAGGCGCGAATCAAATCATTGAGATCAGAGATTTTAGCGTCCCATTCTTTTCCCAGATCAGTGTCGCCTTCGATTAGGCGGCGCGGCATTTCTTCTACTATCTGTAAGGTGGGAGTATAAGAGCCGAGATCGTTGTCGATACCGTAGTCCAGACTATGATGTTGAGCCAGGGCTAAATGATGTGAGTTAAAGATTAAGGTATAGCCGGCTATACCTGTGCGAGCTTGGTAGGCCTTAGCTATGCCGCCATCAATAACATAAAGCTTGCCGTTTGCTTTCACCGGATTTTCCCCGTCCTTGATCTTAACGGGTACATGCCCGTTGATAATATGGGAGATATCAGGATCTAGACCAAATTCGGCCAAAATTTCACGCGCGACCTCTTCCTTTTGCGCTAGCTGAAAGTATGGATTGTAATATTCTTTGCGGACTGTTTTATCCGCCAGGAAAAAATTCTCGAAGGTAGACATCTGACTCTTACCAAAGAGTGGCGACTTTGGTCCGCACCAAAGATACCACATGAAATCTACGGCTTCTTGCTTTAATTCAGGTTCTGAGGTTAAGAAATAAGCGTCTTGGATTATTAAATTGAGATAGTCCATTAGAGTCTTTCCACTGTATTCCTTGTTTTTGAAATTGATAGTAGCAAAGCTTCCATCGGCGTTCATTGGAATACAACCGTGATAGAGAAGATTATTATTGACGGTTTTATACATGCTACCCTTGGCGTATAAGAAGCGGACATGTCTGTGTAAGGTCTTGGAGCGCAGAAAAGATGCCCTGATACTGTGCATTAACTCCTTTTCCTCGGGCAATAATTCGAGCGGGTTTTCCGGGCCGATTGTCGGGAAATAGTTGTCCAGCAAAGGGTATTCTTGACCTTCATGACGGTAGATTCCCTTTGCGAAGTCGACCTTTTTTAGAACAACGCGGTTTTCCATACCATATTCCGGATGCCTTGCCAATAATTGCCCTTCCAGTTTGAATTGGATGACGGAAATGGCTTTATGCATCCTGGCGGTATGCGCGGGATCGACCTGATTATATTCGTTTTCGTCCAGGAGCTTGGGTTGGAATCTAGAGCATTCATCCTGACCGTAATAGTCTTCGGCAAAAGCTGATAGAGGTCTGAGATTTAGATCATAGCCATCTTCCAGAGCGTCAAAGTTATTGTAACCGAGGCCGATACGTATTACGCTGGTCATGCAGACTTCATTACCGGCAGCCGCGCCCATCCAGAGGATATCGTGATTGCCCCATTGGATATCAACGACCGGGAAATTAATCAACTCTTCCATGATGCGATGGGGTCCCGGTCCGCGATCAAAGATATCACCGATTATATGCAGAGAATTAACACAGAGATTTTGAATCAGATGGCACATGTCAATGATGAAGTCTTTGCTCGCTCCCACATCAATAATGGTATGGATAATACTGTCGATATAATCCTTCTTATTGGGTTCATTAAATCCTGTGAACAATAGTTCAGTAATGATGTCATAATAGACAGCCGGAGTTTTGCGCGCGATATTATCTCGGGAATATTTACGTCCAATATAATGACAGAGATCTACCAGGCGAAAGATAGTAATGCGAATCCACTCCGGCGTTAGCCTCTCTGATTCTTTCAGAATTTGCAGTACTCTGGGCGGATCATAAATCAGGTTAGCTAATTGATTTTGTTCATCAGCGGTGAGCTGATTGGCAAAGAGCTCCGATATTTTGGTGCGAATATTGCCTGACGCTGATCGCAGTAGGTGTAGGAAGGCCTTGTCTTCACCGTGCAGATCACTGAAAAAGTACTCAGTACCTTTGGGTAAGGCTTTCAGCGCTTTAAGATGTATGATTTCCGCTGTAGCCATCTTAATATTAGGATAATCCTTAGCTAGCAGTCGCAGATATTTATTAGAACTCATAGTTATAATTTCCTTTACAAGTATTAGTAGTAACTTATATACAATTGTAGACTATCGGACTGAATATTTGCATGGGTACTAACTATCCTTCTCACAGGGTCGGTATAATTACTTAGATGTACAAATGATGTCACTTTTAAATTACTTAAGCTCAAGTCGTTTAGTGCAATATTGGTTAAGTCTGGTGATTGGTTTAGAATGAAATCAATATTGGACAAGATACTTTGGCATTTGGCAGTTGCTTGGGCTCTGATTGGCCCAAGCTTTGGCGGAAGAAATTGCGGTACATATTATGAAGCTCACCGTGCTAAGGCTAAGACTACTATTAGCGCGTTACAATAAATGGATCCGTATGTTGGTTACGGGTCTGGTTTTAGTTCTGGTGATTGTAGTTGCCAGAAACCAATTCAAGGAAATCAAAATTGAAGAAATAAAATTAGCTGCCCGAGCCTTGTCACGGTCGCGCCTGTTCTTAATTTTCCTGATCGGCCTGGCTTGTTTTTTGATCACCGGCATCTATGACGTGGTTGAAGATTATTTCCATCCCAGTGGACTGCACGCGATAACATTGCTGTGGATAGGCTGGACATCACAGGCTTTTGGTAGATTCCTGGGCTTTGGCGGCCTCTCTGGGGGAGCAGTCAGACTAAAGCTGTATCAACGCCATCACAGCAATAAAAATAATACTCTGGGTTATGCCGCTCGTGTTTGGGCTTCCGGCATGACAGGCATCTGTACCTTTATCTTGCTGGGATTACCGTTCGTAGTTAATATTTACCAGCCATTTTTGCTCTTCTTGTGTTTTTTGTTCAGCCTTTATCTGCCTTTTTATTATCTGACCGGGTTCATTAAAATAGGCAAAATTAATATTAGAGCCTCTCAGATAGGACAAATGCCTTTAAAGGAAAAAGTCAGTCTGCATTTGGTTTCCCTTTTAGAGTGGTTAGGCGCATTTATTTTTTTTTATTATGCCATTGTCCTCTTTTCGCCGCGGCTATCTATTCCTCTACTTTTGTTTGTCTTTGTGGCTTCTACTGCCCTCGGCTATATGTCTTTTATTCCGGGTGGTTTTGGCAGTTTTGATCTGGCCGCTATTACAATGCTTGGCATCGCGGAACTGGAAAAAGAAAATGTTGTTCTCTCGCTCTTAATTTACCGGATCTTCTTTTTTATTGTTCCGTTCCTTATCTTCCTGATAATTCTCGCGATTAATAGTTATTATAGATTGCTGAAACGGAGAAAAAGCTCACAAAAATTATAAGAATTAATAATTAACTAATACAGAGAGAGTAAATCAAGGTATAATTTTATTATATATAAACAAAAACGACGGTTAGCGAGAGCTGAAACTACGTAAGGGCTGCCTGACATTGACAGGCAATACGAATGAGTGAGGATTTTAAAATGGATTTTGAAAAACTGGGTTTGTTTTATCTGGGGCGTGAGATAGATGCCGCTACCAATGAGAAAACAGATAACTTATTACTTTATGACGCTAATGATCTTACTACACACGCGATCTGTGTTGGCATGACGGGCAGCGGTAAAACCGGTCTTTGTATCGGCTTGCTGGAAGAAGCCGCCATGGATCGTATTCCCGCGATCGTTGTCGATCCCAAGGGAGACATGACAAATCTCTTGCTAAGCTTCCCTGACATGAACTCTGCCGATTTCGAACCTTGGGTGCGCGCGGAAGAGGCTGAGGCTAAGGGTTTATCAGTTCAGGAGTATGCCGCCAATCAGGCTGAGACCTGGCGTTCCGGTCTGGCAGATTGGGGCATTGACCCGCTACGGATAGCTACAATGAGAGAAACCACGGAATTTGTACTCTATACACCGGGCAGTTCAGCAGGTAGACCCTTGTCTATTTTAAAGCTCTTAAATATACCTTCCGGACAAGTTTTGGCTGACAGTGAGCTGCTGGCGGAACAAGTCGCGGGAACGACATCGAGCCTGCTAAGTCTGGCCGGCATAGAAGCCGATCCCTTGCAATCACGTGAACATATTCTGATCGCGAATATTTTGCAACATAACTGGGAACAACAGCAGTTACTTGATTTACCGGACCTTATCACCGCTATCCAGAATCCTCCCTTTACCAAGGTGGGGATTATGGATTTGGAGGATTTCTTCCCGCAGAAGGAACGTTTCGCTCTAGCGCTACGTTTTAATAATCTGTTGGCCTCCCCTCAGTTTGCTAATTGGCTGGCCGGGGATAGTCTCGATATAGATAATTTGCTCTATACTGAGACAGGAAAACCCAAAATCTCGATCCTCTCTATTTCTCATCTCAATGATAATGAGCGGATGTTCTTTGTTTCTCTACTCTTAAATCAGCTGGTTAGCTGGATCAGAACTCAGCCCGGCACATCTAGCCTACGAGCTCTCCTGTACATGGACGAGATCTTCGGCTATTTCCCGCCCGTTGCCAATCCTCCCTCCAAGCAGCCCCTCCTTACCTTGTTGAAACAGGCCAGGGCTTATGGCCTGGGAGTTATGCTGACAACACAAAATCCTGTTGATCTGGATTACAAAGGTTTAGCTAATATGGGCACCTGGTTTATCGGCAGATTACAAACCGAACGCGACAAGGGTAGATTACTTGACGGTCTGGAGGGAGCAGCCGCTGCTTCCGGTTCAACTTTTGATCGCCGTAGCATGGATACTTTATTGTCCGGGCTAGGCAAGAGAGTATTCCTGATGAACAATGTACACGAAGCAGAGCCAACTTTGTTTGAGACACGTTGGGCCATGTCATATTTGGCAGGTCCCCTGATGCGCGATCAAATCCGGGAGTTGAGCGCTGTTGAAGACACGGTAGACGCTATCGCGGAAACCGCGGCAACTGAACCATCCGCGGACGAAACAGTCGCGGAGACTGCGGTCACTACCGAAACATCTGTCACAGATATGGCAAGTAGCGGTGGGGCAGCGGCCGCGCCGGGCATAGACGTTGCTCAATCAGGGGTATCTCCTGACGAGACGGCAGAGCCTGCTGACGTGGATAACTTGTTGGCGACGGCTCCCGCGGCGCCACAAGGCATACCTACTTACTATGTTGGGGCTGATGAAGGAGAAGTATTATTTCCAGCGTTACTGGGACTCGTAGATATTCACTTTGAAGACAAAAAGAATCTTATTTCTACCAGCCGCGAAGAAAGCTGGGTTACTCCCTTACAAGAAGGGCTGGTTAGTATAGACTGGCAACTTAGAACAGGACTGGCTCTTGAAGACAGTGATTTAAAAACGCAAGCGCCCAGGGCGGTGAGTTATGTACCGTTGCCGGAAGCGGCGCAGAAGAAAACCAGTTATACACAATGGGAGAGGGATCTCAAAGATGTCATTTCCCGTCAGAGTCGACTAGAGCTCTTCTACCATAAGGGCGCTGACCTGGTTTCACAGCCACAAGAAGAGTTGCGCGAATTTAAAATTCGCCTTGAGCAGACACAAAGAGAGAAAAGAGACCTCGCTGTAGAGGATCTCCGTGACAAGTATAAGACGCGTTTGCTTAGAGCGGAAGAAAAAGTCCGTAAACAAGAACAGCAACTGGAAAGAAAAGCTGAACAGGCAAAGGACGCTAAGAGGCAGACCGCGATCTCAATAGGCTCAACTATCCTCAGCGCCTTTCTGGGAAGAAAAAAGCTCTCGGCATCTACTCTGGGTAGAGCTACTACGGCCGCCAAGACCGGAAGCAGATCACAGAGACAAACCAGCGATGTCGGTAGGGCAAAGGATACCTTGATCGCTTATAGGGAAGAGTTGGAAGCTATTGAGACAGAGCTGGAGCAGGAAATCGAACTTCTGCATGATAAATTTGATTTACGACAAGAAGAAATAGAAACCTTGGAGATCGCGCCTAAAAAGATGGATATACGTATCCGAGCTTATGCGCTGATCTGGATGCCGGAATATCTGCTTTACGAGCGGGAATAAAGCGGCTATTAATTTATAATAAGGCGCGAAAAGATTAACTGCGGGCCCCAAACAGTACTTGCCTTTGACGACAGTATTGCTTTAGGGTTACGGAGCTAAAGCGTTAACAGCTCTTCAATCTTACTAATTGTGAAGGTTGCTTCGGAATCAGGATTAAGTCCTTGGGGGTCATACAGACAACTATCCAAGCCGTAGTTGTTGGCCCCCCTGATATCCGATTCCACCGAATCACCAACCATAAGAACATCTTTTTTCTCGGGGTTGCCTGCTAAGCGCAAGGCGACCTCGAAGAAAAGAGGATCCGGTTTACCGACACCGATTGCTTCCGAGACGAGTATTTCATTTATATATGGCATCAGGCCTGAGAGAACAAAGCGTCTCTTCTGCACAAAGCTTACCCCGTTGGTGGCAATAATTATCTTACTGTGGCGGGATAATTGCTCCAGAACTGATTCTACTCCAGGTAAGACAATGGCCTGATAGCTGAGATGTGTCAGGAAAGATCTATTGGCCAGCTCAGGTATTAAACTTAAACCTGCTTCCGCCGCGAATAATCTGAATCTCTCCGGTAACAACTTGCTCTTTTTGATCTTGCCGTCAGCCAATTTTTTCCATAGGCCGCGATTGATCCGGTGAAAAGTATTGTACAGCTCCTCGCTCATTTCATAATCAAAATCATAGAGCATATTTTTGAGCGCGTGTTTTTCACCCAGAGTGAAGTTAAGTAAAGTGTCGTCAGCGTCCAGCAAGTAGACGGCATAATTGTTAGTTTTATTCATAAGATTCCTTTCCTATAAGATAGCGGATGGCGAGGCTAGCCAGGGCTAGACCGAAAGCGGGCGGTACCAATGGTGAAGAGGCCGGGGTTGTAAAGGATGATTTTTCGCGAGCGGATTCTGCCGCTATCTCGTCGGAAAATACAACCGGCAAATTTACAATACCTTCAGCTCTAAGTTCGCGACGCATAATACGAGCAAGAGGATCATTATAAGTTTTCGTCAAATCCGTGCAGCGCACTCTAGTAGGATCCAATTTATAACCCGCGCCCATGGAAGAAAAAATGGGAATGTCTTGACGGACTGCTTTCGTAATCAGGGCGACTTTAGTTCTGATACTGTCAATGGCATCCAGAATCAGATCCGGATTGGGTAGCTGGGCCAGTACTTCTTCTATTTCGTCATCATTGACGAAGGCGCTGTGAATTGATATCCGCGCGTTGGGATTGATATCCAGAATCCTGTCCCGAGCAAGCTCTGTTTTATTCTTCCCGACACTGGACCGAAGAGCGTATAACTGACGGTTAAGATTAGTAGTTTCTATGACATCGCCGTCAACTAAAAGAAAAGTACCGACACCGGCTCTAGCCAGAGCTTCCACGGTATAGGAACCGACTCCACCCAGACCGAAGACGGCTACCCTGGCCGCGGCTAGTCGTCTCAGGCCCGTCTCGCCAAATAATGGTAGAGAACGGGTAAACATAGGATCAAAAATTTGTTCAAAGTCCATGAATGTCTTTCCTTAACACGATTCAGGACAAACGATTGAGAATAACACGAGCGACATGAATGCCTGTAGCTCCTGCTTGTGACAGTCCCCTGGTAATGCCGGCTCCATCACCGATGGCAAAAAAGTTAGGTAACTCCGTCTCCAACTCCGGAGTTAGTTTAGCTCTGCCGCTGTAGAATTTAACCTCTACACCGTAGAGAAGAGTATCCGCGTTGGCGGTACCCGGAGCTAGCTTGTCAAGCGCGTAAATCATTTCTATGACATTATCGAGATGTCGTTTGGGTAGGACCAAACTCAAATCACCCGGTACTGCATCTAGAGTTGGCCGCACAAAGCACTTGCTCATACGATGTTCTGTTGTGCGTCGGCCATAAGTCAGGTCACCGAAACGTTGCATCAGCACTCCTCCGCCCAGCATATTCGAAAGAGCCGCTATATGTTTACCGTAACGGTTAGGCTCTCTGAACGGCTGTGTGAAACGGTTGGAAACCAGTAGAGCGAAATTGGTATTCTCACTACGAAGCTCAGGATTTTCATAGCTGTGTCCATTGACAGTAATAATTCCGTCGGTATTCTCAGTTACTACATGTCCGTAAGGGTTCATGCAGAATGTCCGGACAATGTCATGGTATTGCCTGGTCTCATACTTCAATTTAGCTTCATACATGGCATCGGTAATATCCTTGAATACCAGTGCCGGCAGTTCAACTCTGACACCTAGGTCGACTTGATTATGCGTCATGGAAAGGCCAAGCTCTTTAGCCTGATGCGAGAACCATTCAGCGCCGGCTCGTCCGGGAGCGGCTACCAAAAATTTTCCTTGGAAATCTCCGGCGGTGGTTTCCAGAATATAGCCTCCCAAACCATTGGTGGCAGCGGTAAGGCCATTGTTGACAGGATTAATATTTACTACTTTGGTACGACAATATATGTTAATTTTATTTTCCAGCAAACTGTACTGGCGTAGCAAAATCTCTCGATTCCGCTCCGTACCTATATGTTTACATTTGGCGTCAAGTAAATGGATGTCACAGCCCAGAGCTCTGCGTCTAACCTCTTCCGCCTTCGGCGTTTCAGTTGAATAGAAGTCTTCCGGGGCGCCGAACTCTCGATTGATTTTGTCAACCTCATAGATCAGGTCCATAACCTCTTTGGCCGGCAAATAATCCGTTAGCCAGCCGCCAAACTCGGTTGTAAAATTAAATTTGCCGTCAGAGAAAGCTCCCGCGCCTCCGAAACCGCGCATAATATCACAGGTGTCACAATGGATACAGCTCGAAGCTTGGCCGGCGATTATAGGACAATTTCTCTTGGCAATGGGTTCACCTTGTTCAATTAGAGCTATCTTCAGATCCGGTTGAGTACGGATCAGCTCCATGGCAGTGAAGATCCCTGCCAGTCCAGCGCCAATTACCAATACATCATATTTTTTCATTAGCAAATTCCTTTGAAAACAAAATAAAATAAATTTTTACCAACTACAATCTTAACAGAGTTAACTCTACCACAGCAATTAAGCTACCAACGCGCGACTAATTCCATCTGTCGTATATCAGATACCGAATAGCAGTGGAAAATATAATTATCTTTGGGGAATTATGTCTTGGAGGCTATCGGTAATCTGTTAAGATAGTTTATAAGATAGCGAGACGCGAAAATCATTGTGTCATACCGACTAGAGGGAGGCAATAATGTCTATCATAGATCTGCGAGCAGCGCTGGAGCCTAATAAAATCTCACAGGGGTCAGTCTTTATCAATGATATTCCAATTATCAGGACAGGTAAAAGATCAGACTTTATGATCGGAAATTTTGTCTATAAAGATCAACAAGTTGAGTTCAGAATATGGGAACCCAATATCTTTAAGGCTGTGACAGACAACGGACCCGGTGTCTATGACGCGGAAGTAATCGGCAACAGCTTCAACGACAAGGTCTATCTGACGGTTCGCTCAATAGCGCCATCACTGAGCGATAACATTAAAAAAAGTGACTTCCTCATGTCGATTCCCCCGATTATTTTGGAAGCCAATTGGCAGAGGGTGCGAGAGCGGCTATCTGAGCTGGGAGTCAGCGACAAATGCTGGTCTTTGATAGATGATGTGATCAATGATCCGGAGCTGGACGGGCGCTTTCAAACCGAAGGAGCGGCAATCAGATATCATGACAATATCATTGGCGGTTTAATGCACCACACGACAAAAATGTTAAGGATCTTGTCTTCCCTGCTCGAAAACAATCCTGAACTGCTGGCAAGTTCAGATCTGCTTTGTTTCTCTATTGTTGTTCACGACATAGGCAAAGTTTTCGAATACGATAATCTGGAAGTTGCCCCCTATTGGTACTCCTCTCACCGTGTCCGAGGCATAGAATTTCTCACGAAATATGCGGAACGCGTTGTAGAAAATTATGGCGAAGAGTTCTATCGTCAGGTACAATCTGTGATAGCCGGTCATCACGGTGAGTATGGGGATCGTCCTACTACGGTCGCCGCCGCTATTGTCCATTACATTGATACCATGGAAAGCCAAGTGACCCGGCTGATTCAAGAACTGCAAACCTCGGAAGACGGACGTATTTATGATCGTGATTGGGGCTTCCTTCACGGTCTGCGCTTAGGAGATAAGTGAACAAAGTATTCAGTAAAATAGAACAGCATTTACATAAGTCAAACTATATGCACTGGCTGATAGTTGGCGCGGTTATGTTTACTTTGGTGACAATGTGGGGAGCGACGTATAATTCCTTTAGTCTTTTTGTCACTCCGATCCAGGAGTCTTTGGGAGTTACCAGAGCGGAAATTGTGTTAGGCGTAACTGTTAAGGGCATTGGCAGTATCGTTGGCTCATATCTGTGTTCCTATCTCTTATCACTTATGCCGGTCATGAAGTTATTGAGATTGGTATCGTTACTGATTGTGGCTAATATTATCTCGCTAAGTTACATCCAAAACCTTTTTCAGTACTATATTGTGCTTTTTCTCCAAGCGATCTTGACAGTGTTAGGAGGATTTATCCCCTTGTCAATCATCATCCACAATTGGTTTGAAAAGCGCTCTTCTTTCGCGATTGGCCTTGCTTTCACGGGCACAGGTCTGGGGGGAGTAATTTATAACTGGCTGGGCGGTATCTGGATTCCTACTTTGGGTTGGCGTCGCACTATGTTTATCTTTGGCCTTATAGCTCTGGTGGGCTTCATCATAACTTTATTTTTCATTATTAAAGCTACCCCTTTTGAATTAAACCTGCGCCCATATGGTTTTACTGACAGTCCGCGGGAAGAAGAACAAAAGGAGGTTAAGGCTGAACAAAAGGGACGGGAAGTCAAGGAGGTTTTCCGTTTGGTCCGATTTTGGATTTTTATGGTCGCGATTTTTCTTGTCGGCTTGGCGACTAACAGTCTCTTTAACAACATCTCTCCCCATCTTATCGATTCCGGTTATGACTTAGCGAGCGCGGCAAAGATTACTTCAGCCTTAATGCTTTTCTTAATGATAGGCAAGCCTTTGATTGGTTATCTTTTTGATATCTGGGGCCTAAAATTAGGAGCTGCCTTTTGTACTCTATGTATCGCTGTCGGTATCTTCAGCGCGGTGATGTTAAGCTACAAGCTGTTCATTATAACCCTGGTTGTTGGGGCCGGGATTGGTCTCTCCTTTAATTCGATAGCTTATCCGGCATTTTCATTACACTTGTTCGGCCCCAAGAATTATGCTCGTTTTTCCTCGTATTTACAGATAGCGCACGGCTTCGCTACCATATTGAACCCGATAATTATCAGCATAATTTTTCAGCGCAAGCAAAGTTTCAACCCCGCTTTCTGGGTCTTTTTCGTCTTTACCTGTTTGGTAGCGATCGTCTGGTTATTATTATTGCCGACGAGAAAAAATGAACCGTATTAAGTCTGCCGGCTGTGACTGTCAGATAAGGCTAACCACTAAATGAAAGGTTATTGGTATTAGTTTGAAGAATTCGCGATCAAGACATTGGCTTACTGTTGGAGCAATCTTTTTTGCTTTAGTAGCCATTTGGGGCGCGACCTATTATTCCTACAGCCTTTTTGTCACCCCTATTCAAGACACTTTAGGTGTATCTCGCGCGCAAATGGTACTGGGAGTTACCCTAAAGGGTATCGGCAGTATTATCGGGTCTTTTCTGTGCTCTTATTTTTTGAGTATTGTGCCTGTTATTAAGCTGGTTAGACTGACCTCATTACTTATTGTGGCCAATATTATTTCTCTCAGTTTTGTCCAGAATTTGCTGCAATACTATATCGTAATATTCTTACAGGCAACCCTGTGCAGTATCGGTGGCTATATACCTCTTTCGATGATAATACATAATTGGTTTAAGAAGGACTCATCTTTGGCCATAGGGATAGCTCTTACCGGATCCAGTTTTGGTGGCGTAGTTTTTAACTGGCTGGGCGGTATTTGGATACCTGCTCTGGGTTGGCGTAAAACAATGTTTTTGTATGGAATCATTACGCTTGTCAATTCCTTAATCACCCTGTTCCTCATCGTAAAGCCCTCTCCCGCGGCGGTGGGGTTAGAACCATATGGAGCAGACAAGCTACCAGCACAAGAGAATAGTGAAAAAGAATTAGCGGGGGTTGAAGTTGGCGCCGCCTTTCGTTCTTTGCGTTTCTGGTTGTTGATGATCGCGATTTTTCTTCTTAGCCTGGCAGTTGACAGCGTCTTCACAAATCTTTCTCCTCATTTAATCGACGCGGGCTATTTACTCCCTCAAGCTGCCAAAATATCGTCTGCTCTTATGATAGTTCTCATGGTTGGCAAGCCTATTACCGGATATCTGTTTGATCTCTTAGGACTAAAAACAACTTCGGTAGTCTGTATATTGGGGCTAGCTCTAGGTCTCATCAGCGCGATCATGATAAATAATGTTATTTTTATCGTAACTTTGATTCTGGGAGCGGGTATCGGCTTAGCCTATTCATCGGTAGCCTTCCCTATCTTTTCACAGGAGTTGTTCGGACCTAAGAATTATGCCCGTTTTCTTTCTTATATGCAGATATCTTATGGGGTATCTTCTATCATCGCTCCGGTCATTTTGAGCTTCATATATAGAAGGACTCAAAGCTTTGTCCCGGCTTTTAGAATCTTCTTGGCGCTCACATTACTGGTAGCGCTCATCTTTTTTCTCATCCTACCCGCGCGCGAAAAGTCCCGGTCTAAATGAAGAACGACACAACGGACTAGAGAATAGCTATAATACAATAATAGAAATTACAGTTCTTCTAATACTATTTTTAAGGAATCCTTGG
>DUNL01000133.1 GCA_012839385.1 Clostridiaceae bacterium | reverse complement strand
TATCTATCAATCGAGAGGCGTTAACGCCGCTATTCTTTATCCGATCATAGATATTTGGATCTAATGTTACCTGAAGTTTTCTCTTAATTCGCTTGGGAATTGGACATTTTGACGAGCGCGCCGTTTTACTCATTTCTTTTCTCCTGTCCGTACATGTCCGTATGTGTCCGTACACTTTCGGTATGCCTAAGAGTCTGTGCGGGGGTCTAGGCCCGAGGGGGTATTGCCCAGGCGCGGAAGCAATAGAGGAAACATCACACAAAGGAGAGCGAATGACCGCTGAACTCTTGGTTGTTGGTGAGTATTCACCGAAGCAGAAAGAGATCGTGCTTGAGGCGGTAGCGAAAGGCTGCAAACCAGAAAAATCTGTGTGAATGGCCGAATTTCAGTGTGTGCCATCTTGCTCCCTTCAAGAATATCTTTATTTTTATAATATTTGAATATCGCAAGAACTAATATGCGATAGACCTACGAGTTGGTCAACGAGTTGGGGATTATATGAGCGGAACCAAAGTGAAAAGCACAAAGATATGTAGGATTCGCAATGAAAGCAACGCATTAAGGACAACTTTACCAAAAGAGTTATGCGAATACTTTGGCCTACGAGCGGGGAGTTCGGTAACTTGGATTTTTGATCCCTGCAATAAAGATCTTAAGGCTAGTGTAATTCCCTCCAGAAGAAACGATGGGGGTGGAGAGGGTGACTTTTAATTTCGAGTACAACCGGATATATGACGTTGATTGCATTGATGGATTATCCTACATGAATCCGCAAGAGGTGGACGTTATCGTTACCTCACCCCCGTATAACTTAGGAATTGATTACAACCAGTATGATGACAATCGGCCACGTGATGCTTATTTAGATTGGATAGAGCAAGTCGCTATTCTATGTAAAAAGGTCCTAAAAGATGATGGATCGTTCTTTCTAAATGTCGGAGGCTCATTAAAAGATCCTTGGATTCCTCTTGATATTGCCCAAACGATTCGTAAACATTTCGTATTGCAAAATACAATACATTGGATAAAATCTATCGCAATTTCACATGAAGATATTGGACAGTCTTCGAATATCTCTGAAGATATTGCTGTTGGACATTATAAGCCAATTAACAGTTTAAGGTTCCACCACGATTGTCATGAATATATCTTTCATTTTACCAAAAAGGGAGATGTCGGTCTCGATAAAACAGCGATAGGAGTCCCATATCAAGATAAAGCAAACATTCGAAGATGGAAGTCTGCAAATAAAACCGATTCACGTGACCGGGGTAACACATGGTTTATTCCGTATGAAACCATCCGGGAATCTAGACCGCACCCCGCAGTATTCCCTACTAAATTACCTGAAATGTGCATAAAGGATCATGGAGTTGCAAAGACAGATCTTGTTCTTGATCCATTTATGGGAATTGGGTCAACCGCTGTAGCCTGTGTGAAACTCGGCGTTAATTACATTGGATTTGAAATTGATAGTGAATATGCGAATATTGCTGAAGAAAGAGTTTTGTTAGAAAAGGAGAGGCTCACATTTGTTGATCCCAAAATTAAGCACGCAGTGGGATTGAAGAACTATGAGTTAGGCTCATTCATCAAAATATGATCCGAAACACATAAAATACCCTTGGGATTACTACTCTCTATGCCGTTCATCGCTCGTGCTCAAAGCTTTCTAGTGGATCAAGGGCCGCTTTCGAATCATAAAAAAAACCCGGAAATGGTTGAAACGGTCAGATTCATGCTCGAACATGCAGTTGGAGTAGACCATGCAATCGCTACACAAAGAATTGTGGACCATTTGCAAGAGAACGGTTACGATATCCGTAACAAGGAAGATTGGCAGATCACTGTACTCGGCCCTCTTCGGGAAAACGGTATTATTATCGGTTCGAAGAGATCTAAAGGCATGTTCCTAATCAGTTCGGAGTTCGACGCTAGGATTGTAGTAAGTCAGATGCAAGAGAGGATATCGAAAGAGTCTGAAAGACTGCAATTGTTAATAGATATGGTTTCAGAAGTGGGCTGGAGCCCCAACTAATTCTAGATTCAGTTTTCAATCCCCAGTTAAGAATCTCTGCCCCCCAATAACTACCCCCTTTTCTTCTCAGTTTTTCCTAACGGTTCTCTTCACCTATGTGTTGCTACCTCCCTTTCTGTTCTGTTCTCCAGTTTCCTCCTATGGTTTCTCTTGACACAGTACTTCGCTAAAATGTTTGAGCCCGTCCTCAGGAGGGCAAACCATCGATTTCCCTTCGCGCTCTTC
>DUNL01000112.1 GCA_012839385.1 Clostridiaceae bacterium | reverse complement strand
TCTTCTTATATCAGCAGTCAAACGGTCAATAATGTCGATTCCAAGCAAAGAGTCAATTGCTTTTTTCGTATGCATATCTGATAAATTTTCCGCCAATGAGCTAACTTTTTCTCCATCAAAGAAAAATAGTCCGGCAATCCCCGCGGGAAGAATCTCTTCGATATAAAGGTCCCAATTTTGACTTAAATGGGGGTCATACACACCATCTGTCCAAACATCTAACTGTTCAAAGATACGACTCTTAGATGCATCCCAAGATCTCTTTACCTTAAGATTAATCTTCTCTCCTTCACTGACTACGCTAAAGTCCAGTTCTATGGATGCTTTAGTATTACCGTAACTGGTGTTGGTAAATTTCCGCAAATAGTCAGTATAATTAAGCTCTGTTTCTTTAAAAGCGACAGAATAACGACCGTATAGTACTAAAAGAACGGCTTCTAAAAAAGTAGTCTTGCCTCTACCATTCATTCCACCGATTAAAACAATACTTTTATTTGGTTGTTTATCGTCGGCAAAATCGAGTCTGAATTTATTTCTGCCTTGAAAAATACCGAAGTTTTCCAAACAGAGCTGATTAAAAATCATTGTTTATTCCCTCACTTCCAGAAGTCCGGCTGATTCCCATAGCTCCTCTTTTCGTTCTAAACGTTTCTTTGCCAAATTTTCAGCATCTTCTATGTTTTCATAGAAACTTCTTCGGATTTGGCTTTCTAATTGATCTAATGTGGGTTTTCGAGCAGTAATACCTTTGCTCCGTTGCGCAATGTTTAATAAAGAACGTTGTAATTCGAATAAAAGATCGTTCTCTTCACATACTTCGTGCAACAAATCCCATTCTTTTTTGCCGAAGGGGCCAAGTAATGGAATCTTTTCGGTTACAAAGGGCTTTCCTGTAGCTTCTAAATAAATGCCGGGTAAAGAATCGTCAAATTCATTTTTATCTTCTAACCATATTCTTCGAATTTCATCTAACTCTTCCTGACGAATTAATTGAATATCTTTAAATTCTTCCGGCGCCGTTTCTTGAATAAGCTTTTCTATTTCTAAGAGTCTGCGAAGCCAGTATTCGCGCCATTCTTTTGTATAAGGGCCTCTTACAAGGCGATCATTATGGATTAAAAGCTGCCCTCGCATGCGTCGAAAGTCTCGTCTTTCTCTGTCGGCTTCAAAATCACCTAGCTCATTTCTAAGTTCTAAAAGAGGCGTTAGCCATGCTTTTTCCATATCGTTTTGAATCATGGCGTTCATTGACTTATCTTCGTCCACCAATGTGCAGACCCAGCAACCGAACCTACTATTTCCGCAGCTCGGAGTACCTAAATCTAAAACAAGTGGACATTCTCCATCTTCGGTGGCACCACGATACATGCTTAAAAGATCAGTGTTCGGTTGACCCCAAGGATTTTTCACTTGCATTAAATACATCCATACTTCATCATTTGTCCAATCTTCTATCGGTGTGAAAACAAGAGTATTAAGCATCGAGCCCGTTGGGCTCAGATGTTCCCTTTGTCTTTTTTCTTCATAAACTTCCATGTTTTTGGCTCTGCGAGCACTTTCTGCTTTGCGAGTACCCAAGACTAAAATTGCTTCGCCATACTCTGTAACAACATTCTTAAAATAGATCCGTCAAATAC
>DUNL01000016.1 GCA_012839385.1 Clostridiaceae bacterium | reverse complement strand
TGCTCTTTGGAAACCCATGCCTCGATCTTATCACGTGTATGACCAAGGTCTGGGTAGCCAAGGATTGCAGGAACCACCCGGTCTGAAACAAGGCCTCATCTGCATTGAATACCCTGAG
Source organism: Clostridiaceae bacterium (assembly GCA_012839385.1). Taxonomy (GTDB): domain Bacteria; phylum Bacillota; class Clostridia; order Saccharofermentanales; family DTU023; genus UBA1046. The sequence continues at coordinate 1,433 of DUNL01000016.1, read as the reverse complement.
CAACACCACAAAAAGTAATATGTCGAATACCGAGCTTATAGGCCCGAAGGTTACCATGAAGTTGCGGATGAAGTCTATATTCCAGCGCCTCGGCTTTGCCATCTGGTCGTCATCCACCCTGTCTGTGGGGATCGTTACCTGCGCAAAGTCGTAGAGCAGATTGTTAAGGAGTATTTGCACAGGCCTCATGGGAAGGAAAGGCACGATGAAAACAGCGGCAGGGACGCTGAACACATTCCCAAAGTTAGAGCTGGTCCCCATCATGATGTATTTCAGCGTATTGGCGAAGGTCCTTCTGCCTTCTGTAATTCCTGTATCAAGGATATCAAGGCCGGCTTCCAGGAGAATTATGTCCGCTGCCTCTTTAGCAATATCCACTGCGTTCTCAACGGAGATCCCTACATCAGCTGCCCTGAGCGAAGGAGCGTCATTGATCCCGTCTCCCATATAGCCTAGAACATGTCCCTTGTCCTTCAAGGCCATAATAATCCTGTTTTTCTGCTCAGGACTCAGCCTGGCGCATACAGTGGACTCTTCGGTGCGACGTGCGAGTTCATCATCGGTTAGCGTGTCTACCTCATGCCCCATTAAGACGCCTCTTACCTCAAGGCCGACGCGCTCACAGATTCTTGCTGTCACAAGCTCATTGTCACCTGTGAGGATCTTTATGGAGATCCCGAGTTTTTCCGCGTCCTGTACAGCCTTCCGGGTAGTGGCTTTCGGTGGATCAATGAAAGAGACATATCCTACGAATATAAGATCCGCTTCGTCAGATATTGAATAGACTGTGCGGCTGTTGCCAATAGGCTTGTATGCGACAGCAAGAGCCCTGTAGCCGTCAGCGGAAAGTTTCGTAAATCCGTCATCTGCAATCCGACGGAGTTTGGGTGTCATGTCACGAGTTTCGCCGCCAAACTCTACATGAGCGCAAGCCCCAAGGACACTTTCAGGCGCGCCTTTTGTGACTAGAAGGCGGCCTTCGCCTGTGCCGGCAACCACTGACACGCGCCTGCGCGTGAAATCAAAGGGGATTTCGTCCACTTTGGTGTACCGTTTCAGATCTTCAGGAGAGATATGGGCTCCGATTGCTGCATCCATCGGGAAACGGTACGCCAAAGTGGACGAAATCCCCTTTGATTTCACGCGCAGGCGCGTGTCAGTGGTTGCCGGCACAGGCGACGGCCGCCTTCTAATCACAAAAGGCGCGCCTGAAAGTGTCCTTGGGGTTTGCGCTCATGTAAAGTTAGGAGGCGAGACTCGGGACATGACACCCGAACTCCGTCGGATTGCAGACGACGGATTTACGAAACTCTCCGCTGACGGCTATAGGGCTCTTGCTGTCGCATACAAGCCTATTGGCAACAGCCGCACAGTCTATTCAATATCTGACGAAGCGGATCTTATATTCGTAGGATATGTCTCTTTCATTGATC
>DUNL01000275.1 GCA_012839385.1 Clostridiaceae bacterium | reverse complement strand
TCTGCCGATTTCAGGCAATTTGAGCCTGAGAGGTAAGTATCAACAAGTGAGTCCCTGTTAAGCAAGACAGGCTTACATAGTGCAAGGATCTTAGCCATTAATGACGTATTATCCTCATATACAAATAAGGGTGACAACTGCCCTGAATAACGTTTGATGGTTACTCGGTTTACTGGAATGTCTGGGTAGATCCCGTCTACAGGTAATGCTGCAGCCAGCATTTCTGGTGTTGCTCGCTTACTTACTCCATCTTGGACCACCTCGATATATGATGTTTTCAAATCTTGCGAGGTTGCTAAGTCTAAATCTGTTATCGCTTTGCCAGCCTTAAAGGCTTCATTCATAGCAAGCAATTCTTGTTCTTGTGATGTTGTTAATGCCATTTTCTTATTCGTTAAACTCGTGTACCATTGCACCAATTTGCACAAGCTGCCTCATTGTCAATTCAGTGGGCAATTCGATTTTCCTGATCTTGTGTAAAGTAATTTCCAGCTCTGTGTTGTCCAGCTTTTCTTTATCTTTTAGATAAGCTTCCTCATCTTTAAACTGTAACAAATTGTCCACAATCACTGGTTTGTCGTCTTGCATCTTTGCGTGTTGCAACTGCAGTTTTTCCAATTGTTCATTATACTGCTCCATCATTGGCAGTAAAGTCATGTAGTTCAGCGATGCTTTCCATCTGAAGACTGGCTCCTTAATTTCAAAGCATTGCTGCAGTCCTGTAAATAAATTAATTAAATCTTTTGTTTTCATGTCCAAATATAGTTATTTTTATAATGGTGGCCTGTAGTTTTCAACGTTTGTATACCTTGTTCCCATTTCATTTGTTGCAAATGCTCGGTAATGAATAGTTTGTGCAAATCCCCACGTAAGAGTGTGTGAAAATTGTCCACTTGCCAGGTTGTTACTATAGACTACCGTCTTGTTGTTTAAGCTTGCATTATCTGCATACTCAAATCCATACTGTGTAATTCCTGCTCCCGATGCAGATGCTTTCAAAGTTATACGTGATATGGAAATCGTCATACCATTTGGATCTTGGATCTGCTCTGTTGTGCTTGTTGGTGTTAGTAAATTCACAGTAGGAAGGTTCGGAATGACTACGTTTGTCTGGACACTATGTCCTGTTCCTGCTGAGTTTTTAGCATATGCTTTATAATAAACTGTTGATCCAGCATTTACGATCAGGTCTGTTGTAAATTGTCCACTCTGAACTGTTGTCGCTGTTACTGTATTTCCTAAAGATGAAGTATAGCCCCATTCAAATCCGCATTCTGTTATTACTGCTCCACCTGTTGAGTCAACGCTTCCTTTTAATGTAAGAGTCGTTCCTATTCGAGAATAAACAATCAAGCTTACAATTGGAACTGACACCACAAATGCTTGCTGTGTGATCGTCCTTTGTACTGATGTTGCTCCAGAATAAGAAGCTGTAACAACTCCGTTTCGTTGGCTTCCACTGTTTGCTGTAACTTCCACCCGTTGCTGGGCCTGGTTGTATGTAAATCCCACCCCTGACACAGAGAACCCAGATGCCGGAACATCAAAATACACTGTCTTGTATGATCCAGACGAGTATGTTTCTCTTTTGCTTCCACTTGCTGCTACCGCTACATTTCGTGCTTCATAATTAATTGTAATGTTTCCATTTGCCCCGTTTAATGTAAATGTTGTAATAGCGATATTGGTTGTAGTTTCTACTTTGTTTAGCTTTTGGTAAACTGTCACAGATTTTACTTTTCCTTCGTAGCTTGCTTTTATGTATCCACTTCTATCACTTCCTGATGTTGTTCCTCTGTTTTCCCATGTTACAGATGTGCCGTTACCTTTTCCTGATCCAAAAAGTCCTGTACCTTCTGTTGTAATTGTAATGTCTTGTGGTAGGATCATCCTTCCAAATTCAGAAACTTCCCAATCTGCTGGGTACCCAGATGTATAAGAGTGTTTTTCGTAGTCCTGCTCCATCCCGTTTGCTGTTGCTGTCCATGTTACTCCTCCTGCAGGTGCATAACTGTAAACATAAGGAGTGCTTATTTCTAACTCTATATCGGTCTTATAAGCTGTATGTGTGATTTGATTTTCTTCTTGGAGAGCAGTCACTGTGTCGGACCATGATCCTACTGTTGCTTTAACAGTTGCTGTTCTGCTATTTCCTACATTGTCGGCTCTGTCTGGTGCTGTAACCTTGTATCGTCCTATATCTATTTTATCAATCGAGAACGCTCCTCCTGGATTTACTGTAAGTGTTAAAGTTGGATCGTAGTATTCTTCTGAATCGTACACGTTGTTTATAAACTTTTTCCGCTTAATAGTTAATATAGCATGGTTGTTTCCATTTGCATAAATTAAGGAACCTTGCGAGTAGGTCCTGACAAGAGTATACTCATAAGTAATGCTGTCATCTTCAGGGTAGACTGTTTTGTTCCCCAAATACATTTCAACATTTTTTCTGCCGAGATATATGTATGAATCTTTATTTCCGACCTTAAACATTTTAATTCTTTGGGATTATATAAAGAGTTGTTTCGCTTGTCGATGAAGGCAACTCATCAACTATTTTAATTTCATATACTTTTTTTTCTATATAATCTGTTTCAGTTCCATAATGAACAAATCCTGCTGAGTCAACCCATAATTTGCAGTCCGCCCAAATTTTACGCATACTTTCAATATGAATATCATCTGCTGTGATTTGAATATGTTTATTATTTTCTGCTGCTAATTTAAGCTCTGTTGGTGTAAATTTGCCATAATTCCAGCTACTTGGTATGTCAACAAGTAATCCAAAATCATTTAACAATGAATAACGTCCACCCGAGTATACCTTTACTCCTGCACGTGTTCCTTGTTCGTATGAATTATAGCCACTTATCGTTACAACAGAAGCATCCCCACTCGATTCAAAAACTCCACCTATCATCTTCACTCCATCTGTACTGTTATATGAAATGTAAGAATTGCTATCTCCTGCTTTGAGGTACGCTTTATTTGATGTTGTTCCTTTGTCTACATACCAGTAATTATGAGCATCTATGGACACTCCGTGTTTATTTGTTCCTTTTACGTTCAGTCCGATTTCTACTCCACCAACATCTATTTTACCAGCAAACGTTCCTGTTGCTGCACTCAGTCCTCCAGCAAATGTTCCCGTTGCAGCGGAGAGCGATCCTGCAAATGTTCCTGTTGCTGCAGAAAGTGATCCAGCAAATGTTCCCGTTGCAGCATTTAAACTTCCAGCAAACGTTCCTGTTGCAGCTGATAATGCACCACTAAATGTTCCACCTGCTCCATCCAAATCTCCCGTATATTTAAGCTTCCCTTGATCCAGTAACAGGTAATCACTTTCATTTCCTGCTCTAAATCCGAATGTGTCTGGGCTTCCCTCTCTGAACCACCAGTAGTTTCCTTCGTTTATTGACACTCCGTGATAAGTGGTAGCGTAAGCATCTTTTCCAATTTTCACTCCATCAACTTCCACTCTGCCTGTAAATGTTCCCACTGATCCTGTAATATCTCCTTTAACTGCTAATTTCCAGTTTGCACCAATTTTTCGGTAAGACATATAATTGTCCTCATCTCCTACCTTAAAGACTCCACTTGTGCCGTCTAAATACCAGTAGTTGTGGGCATTGATTTTTACTCCATGCAGGTTTGTGTCGTATGCGTCTTTCCCCAGAACAATACCTCCAATTGCTACCTTTTCAACAGATAAGGGAGCGGTTAAGTTAAGCTGATTATCAACAAATTCTATATATTGTGTTGCTCCTCCCACTCTAAATCTGGAACCATCCCCTTTCCAGTAGTTATGAGCATTGATGTAAAATCCACCCCAGCCCGTTCCTCCTGCATTTATACCTATCTTAATACCTCCAGCATTTATTCCACCAGAGAACGTTCCTGTTGCTCCCGTCAGGTCTCCTTTAAATTTTGCATCTGCTCCAATTTCAAGTCCATCTGTCAAGTCAAAAATAAAAACATTGCCTAAAGAGAAACGTGGGGTATCCGCTCCTTCTACATAAAATGGAGTATTAGCATTTCCATAGTTTCCTTCTCCAATATAGAGCATATCATTCCCAATTGTCACTCCACCGATATAAGACATTTGAGCAATAATATCATCTGCTATAATTAGGTTTGTGTTTACAAACCCATTTTTTATGAGCGTATGACCTGCCGCTGCTTGTGATGTCATTTGGGCAAAGCTTGTATACCCCATCTTTATAGCTATGTCATCATAGTCCACTTCCTGCTGTGCCTGGTCGATTTCTCCTCTTAAATTTCCAACAAATAATTCGTTTGTAAATAAGTTTTCAACAAGTCCAGATTCTGCAACAAGTGTTTTTGTGTCGACCAGGTCAGTACGAATGTATCCACCTTTAAATAACGTATTTCCACGCATTGCATCTTCGACCATGAACTGCCAGCCATCCCTGCCCAACACATGAGCAAAGTCATCTTTTGCAACACTCAGTCTACTGATTGCGACCTTTTCTGCTTGTCGTGATGTTTCTGACAAGATGTCCAGTTCAGAAGAAATGAAATCTATCTTTTTGTTTCCATGAACGATCATTACTTCGTTCAACTCAAACTCTCCTTCTCCTCCAAGTCCGATGACCATTTCCAGTCCTTGAGGTTTAATAACAAAGGAAAATTTATCGTCTACAACTTCTTCTGTAAGAGTTACTTCTTCTCCTTCATCAACTCTATATTTTACTGTTAAGTTTTCCAGGTCCGTTCGTCCATATACCAACAGCTCCGTTCGTTCTCGTATATCTACCAAACAGCCAACCAGACAGTCCTCTCCTGTTATTAATAATCCTTCTTTTTTGAAGATTCTTTCCAAAGACTCAAACAGCACACCTTCTCCACTGCTTCGTATTTTTCCAGAAGAAGTAAGCCGTAGACCTCCTACATACCTTCTGATTGTTCCATCTTCATACAATCCAGACAAAGAATAATTAAACAGGTTCTTTCCTCCAAGTCGTACTTCTTTTTCTATCTGTGTGTTGACAAATCCTATGGTAAGCTCTTTTGTGAATAATGTGTTGATAAATCCCTGCTTTGATATTAAAGTATCCGCATCGATTAAACTGGTCTTGATGTAACCCCCATCAATAATAGTGCTATCCAACTTGGCAGCACTAACCATATCTTCATAAGCCAACTCCCCTAATGCATTTTCAAGCGATGTGACAGCCGTGTCATCTGTGTATTTTGTGGCAAGTACCCAATCCCCCGCCACATAACTACTACCAACCGCCCTTGTTGTGGTGCTAATTTTC
>DUNL01000252.1 GCA_012839385.1 Clostridiaceae bacterium | reverse complement strand
TAAACAGAATTTATTTTTAAGTTGACATTCGTGTCGCCCACTTCCGCGGTACCGGTTTTAACGGCTACCTTAACCGGGAAATCATGAAACAACTGGTACGTATATCCTGTTCCTTCTTGAGAAACCTTGAGCATACCCTTAGTAATAAGATCAATATGGCTAGGATCAATCTCCAGATCTTGGGCAATTATTTGCTCTTCGCGCAGCACGCTTCCGTCATCCGCGATTATATTGCCAATTACATGGGGAGTCATTAGTTTGCCACTCGCGATTCCGGCCACACCTCTGACAAGTTGTAAAGCAGTATAACTGTTATCAAACTGACCTATAGAAGTCTGAGCTGTATCCGCGGGAAACCACAACTTGTCCCCCGGACGCGTGCGGAGTAGCCTTTTTAATTCACGGCTTGGTCTGATACCTGAAACCTCTCCCGGTAAATCAATTCTGCTGACTTCACCATAGCCCAGTTTTTTAGCCCAGAAACTTATATTATCAATTCCGGTTTTAATCCCTAATTTGAAAAAATATAGATTACAAGAGGTCCTAATTGCTTCAACTAACGGGATACTACCGTGACCATCATATGGTCTGGTCAAACAGCGCCACCATAGCTGTGCTATCTCCTCATGGCCGAGACAGGTAAAATTGTTGTCATCGGTAGTAATAGCTCCACTCTCTAAAGCTGCCAAACTGGTCAAAATTTTAAAAACTGAGCCGGGAGCATAATTTTCAGCAATTGCCCTGTTTAGAAGTGGCTTACCGGTATTATCCCGCAAGTAGGACTGAACCCTGGCTGCTGATCCCGGATCATTAGCTTGCATCAGAAAATCGGCCGGATTATAATCCGGTAAGCTCACCATAGCCAAGATAGCGCCGGTTTTTACATTAAAAGCAACTACAACACCATGCGAAGCATTATACTCCCGGCCTGACAATAAACCGCTTCTAAAATCATTCATATTCTTTTGTAGCGCATCTCTGGCTACCTTTTGCAGATTCGGTTGTAAAGTTAAGACAACAGTATTGCCTCTTTGTGGTGGAACTCCATAAGAACCGGGATAATAGAATGATTCACCTTCCTCGCCGGTCCACTTATTAAATGTTTGCAGCCCTTCAACGCCTTTCAAATAACGTTCCGCGCTCGCTTCAACACCATCTTGCCCGATCATATCAGAGCTCTTATAACCCTGGTTCCGCAGAGCGTCGTATTGATTTTTGCTGATACGTCCAACATAACCCAGCACATGTGGCATAAGACTGGCATAGGGGGTATATACCCGACTCCATTCCTTAGATGTTAAAACACCCAGATAGCGTTGATTTTGCCCTTCAATCTCCTGTATAATCTCCTCATTAACATTGCTCGCCAGGCGAATAGGAACTCGTTGTGACCAAAGCCAATTATTTTCCAGAATTAAATATCTTAATTGCATAATCTGATAAGCTTCTTGATCAGAAAACACTCTGCTAGTGCCGGCAGAACGATCTTCAATCTGAAAATAATCATAGAGCAACCACTCAAAAAATTTGTTGGGATCCTCAATAACGATCCTTTGTCTGTCCCTGCCGGTTTTGGCTTTTTCCGGCAATAACATATTGAAGAGATCTTTGTTCTGCTGCCAGCGCAGTATTTTCTCAGGACTTTGCTTAAAGACAAAGCTTGTCTCTTCTTGGTCCCGATCCGTCCCTGTTTCTGGAAAACCAAAGTATTTATCAAGCTTACTTTCCGAGGGAACTTCATATTCAGCCAGCAAATTAGATATGGAGAGAAGCATCTGATTGAGCTGCGCCATTGATAGATCCGGCTGAACCAACCACAGGGACGTACTTTCCTCGTTACTGGCAATAACTGTGCCATCCGCTGCCAATATATCTCCGCGGGGCGCGGCTAAGGATAGCTGCGTTTCACTACCGGCTGTCAGAGTGGCCCTTGCTGTATAAGTACCCCCCATTAACACGATGCTGGTCCTAATCAAAATCAGCGTTAAAGCTAATATTATTAAACCTAACACCAGGGCGGATCGGTTATAGAATATTTTATAGATAGGATTAACCTTATCTCCCTTAGCGCTAAAGTTCTTCTTGATAATTTTTTTGATTTTATCTATTAACATTTTTCTCTTTAGCTTCAAAGTTTATCATAATCTCACCGCTTCTCTCGTCGGAACGAGGATACGGCGGCATGATGAAGTGAAAAACAAGTAGAAGCGCTGTGCCCACAAGATTGATCAAGATCTGCCGAGGCAAGGTGCTTCCCTTCTGTGCCAAAAACCAAGTAAAACCTAATCGCGAACTATATCCTTGCTCCCCAAAAGCAAGGATAGCCTCCACCAAGCGCAAGACGGCAGTAACAACAGTAACAACCAAAGCATAAAACACAAAACGTAGCTTGCCTCTAACTGAGGGGAGATAACCGCTCGCCCAGCCCAGAAGGAAGGTAATAAACATACCTAAACCAAAGTAACGACCGGCTAGATAATCACGAGCGAAGCCACAGATAAGTCCTATTATCAATCCGTCACGGGAGCCATAACACATGCCGGTCAAAAGAGGAAAGATTAACAAAAAGTCCGCTTGTAAACCATAAGACCCTAAAAAATATCCGTCAAATTGCAGAGCGGAACCCAACAAAATAAACAAAGCGTATACCAGTCCCGGTCTGATTCGAGATAATAGCGCTCTCATTTATCTTCTCCAATTAGTACGAATACCACTGTGCGATTTTCCTCCGGCGCGGCCGGCAAGATAACCGCTGTCTCAATCTCTCCGGCCGGTGAATACCGCAATTCCTGTACAGTTCCTATAACAAGTCCGGAAGGAAACTCTGCTCCTGTACCGCTAGTTCGCACCGTATCTCCAACCTCTAGGATAGACTGACCGCTAATATTGTCCGCTAAGCAAAGGCCTTGCTCCCGTAACTCAATATCGCCTCTCACCCTCATGCTGATAGCCGCTGTCCCATCCCCCGTCACGGCATTAACCGCGAAACCCTCGTGGATCAAAGGCATAACCTTTGAGGAATTAATATCAGATGAATATAATCTGCCCAATAAATTAGAGCCCGCGTCCACAACGGCGTAGTTGTTTTCCGGTGAGACCAAAACACCATCTTCTCGTCCCAGATTGATCCGGTAAAGATCGAACCAGCCACTAAATCCATCCGTCAAAATATAGCCACCCTTGATCTGATAGTTATCGTAGCGAGATTTTATCTGTAAGGCCTCTTTCAAATCCTCATACTGTTGCGCGGCTTCAATATTCTGACTTAACTCATTAGCTAATCTGGCATTTTCTAGTTTTAGTCGCTCATTCTCTTTTCTAATCGCTTCGGCATCACGTAGAGAAGAAAACCAACCGGAAACCGAATTTGTCACCGAACGCAAACCTTGATAGACCGGATTGAATATCTTGGCGATCGGAGTCGTCAGTACGGAGAAAGGACTCGAATCCGGTATTGTCGACAGCATTAAGACAGCCAATATTATAATGGCTAAAATCACTACCACAATTATTCGAGGTCCTCTACGTCTATTCATAAACAATCACTAACAGTTAACCTAGACAGTGTAAATTGTAACACTAGATCATCTGTTGTGAATAGTCAAGATCAAGTGCCGCGGACTTGTGCGGACAGATAGCGAGTAGATCGCCTGATCACAAAGGTAACGAAGAGAGCCAGCTACAAAGTACTCTCATCAGATAAGGCCACGCTCTTTCATACTAACCGAACCTTCACAGCCTATGATCAAGTGATCAATGACCGGTATGCCCATCATCTTACCTGCCTCTACCAGATTTTTGGTAGACTTCAAATCTGCCGGACTGGGTTCAGCGTCTCCACTGGGGTGATTATGGACGAGAGCTATTGAGGCGGCATTCGCCTTAACCGCTTCTCTGAAAATATCCCGAGGAAAAACTACTGTCGCTGCTAGTCCGCCACCGGAAATCTTACATCTTCTGATCATGCGTTGCCGCACATCAAACATGAGAATATGGAATTCCTCACGTGATAGATATCTCAGTTCCGGCTCCATTAACTGTAAGATATCAGATGGCTTCTGCAGTAGAGGTCTGATCTCCTCTCTTCTCGCGCTCAAATGACGATTACCGATCTCAAAAGCGGACTTTAGTCTGATAGCTCGAACACGACCCACACCGGGAGTCTGGCACATTTCCTCCAAACTAGCTTCAGAAAGACCGCAAAGGCCTGACAGATTAGCGAGCAACTGATTGGCGATTTCGAGCGCGCTCTTTCCCGCCACACCGCTTTGGATTTGAATCGCTATCAACTCGGCATCGGTCAAAGCTCTAGGACCCAGTTGTTCCAGTTTTTCATATGGTCTTTCTAAACATTGAAGTTCTTTCATGCGCAAATTATCAGACATTAGCATTCCTTTCTCAGTTCTATTCCCAATAGGAAAATAGGTGGATTTTAAAGCCGGTCAGAAATTAGAGCGAGGCAGCTTCAACCAACAAAAGCTCAAGCCCTAACAGATCGTTAAGCAGACCTTTCTTGATTCTTAGATCTGTTTGAAACATCAGTTCATAAATAGACGCTAACTTGTGGGGACTAAATCTTCTCGCCTGCAGACGTAATTTGTTAGCCACGAAAGGTCTAAGTCTCATACGAGAAGCCAGAACTCGACTGTCATGTTCAGTATAGGCCGCGAGCAATTGTCTAATATGGCGGTGCAACATAAATAAAATAAGTGGCACCGGTTCTTTTCTTAGTAATAAAAGATCCAGAACTTGCAAGGCCTTTTCCGCGTCACCTGAAGAAATAGCATCCGTAAGATCAAAAATACTGCCGCGATTATCCGGCCTACAAACCAGATCTACCAACTCGAGTGTAATCTTTTTATCTCCGCTCCAGCCAAGATAAAGAAACAATTTTTCTAATTCCGTCCTGATTTCTCGCATCTGTCCTTCGCAACGATCAATAAGACTGATAGCGGCTTCAGGATCAATACTTAACCTCTGACTCTTGCAGCCAACATTAACCCAAGACTGTAAAGTTCTATCGTCCTGGATCCTGATTTCAGCTTTGATTCCCCCTCTCTTCTCAAAAGCCGACAACAGGCTCTTTTGTGACAAATTTGCTTTGGTCTCAACAAAAACCAAGACCGTAGTATCAGGTAGGTCAGTGATCAGGTCTCTGATTTCTTTTCTATTCTCATCTGTTTGCGCTTTACCCGCTCCTGAAGCGGACACGAATAAATCAGTGTTTTTCAGCATCACCAATTTCTTTTCCGATATAAAGGGGAGTGTTTTAACCTCAAGAGCGATTCTTGCTGTATCCAAAGTTTGAGGTTGATGAGCGACATCTATTACCACCAGATCCAAAGTTTCAGCACCCGGTGCAATAACTGCCTTAATCAGACTCTGAATAAGCTGTTGTATCAGCCAATCTTCTTCTCCGTATATTAAATAGAGTGAAGCAATTTCGCCTGCTGTTATCGCCTTGTTCAATTGTGAATAATCCATTTAAGACCGCCTCCGGACCATGTGCTAATCCTAACGCTTATCTTATCTACTTGCAATCTAACCGCGCCTACCCGGTCAGTGCGGAGAATGTTCCGGCAACCGAGATCTCTAATTCTAGTCAGTGTCTCAGGGGCCGGATGACCAAATTTATTTTTACCTACCGAGATAATAGACAGAGTAGGTCGCACTAAATGTAAGAACTCATCGCTATTGGACTTCCCGGAACCGTGATGAGCGACTTTTAAGACTAGGCTAGCCAGCTTTTCTCGCTGAGTTTTTATAAGATACTGTTCAAGCTCGTCAGTCGCGTCCGCGGTAAAAAGAAACGAATGTCCCTGCCAGTCACATTTAGCAATCAACGAATCTGTGTTTGGTTCTGTCGCGAGATACTTCCTGACGGACTCGCTGCTCGTTTGAGAAGACGGCGCTAAAAAATGTAAGACAAAATCACTACCCTCACCTCCAACGCTGATTTTCTCCCCCGCGCCACAGTAATTAATTTCAATATTATTCTTATGGGCTAACGACAGTAGCTCAGCTGCTAAATCCATTTCATAATTATCTTTATTAGCGAGCTTTCTCTCCTGCCAGGTCACCGGTACTATAAGTTCTTTGATCATTCTCTGCTCCAATAGATCAATTACGCCACCACAGTGATCGCTGTGCCCGTGAGTAACAATTGCCAGATCAATTTCTCTGATACCTCTGTCACGAAGAAAAGGGAGAATTGTATAATAACCTTGTTCTACTTCCCCACCATCGATCAAAATGTTGATTCCCTCTACTTTGATTAAACAGCTGTCACCCTGCCCCACATCTAAAAACCAGATCTCGTTTGCTTTCTGATGTCTAGAAAATTGCTTAAGAAGTAACAAGATGACCAAGAAAGAGATAACAATTTTTCTCTTATCCGCTAAGCGTATAAATCTAATTTTCCGTGTTCTGCCAAGTAACAGCAAAACAGTCAATAACAATAAAGTAATACTGCCTTTTAATTCACCACTGCCGATGAAACCACCCTTTGACCCTAAACCCACTTCAGCTAAAAGTCGTAATAACTTTGTCGGATATCTCAGAAGAAATGCCCATATCCCTAGAACCGGTGTTGCTGGCGTGGGAAAAAGAAAAGTCAATGGCGCCAACAAAAACAAGCCTAAGACACCCACGGCAGTTATAGCTGTAGCCGGAAGTCCGGCCAAAAGATTTATTATTACCGCGCCCGGATTAAAGCCATTTTGCCAAAAAAGCAATGGTAAGAAGACTGCCAGTTGAGCGCAGAAGATGATACTCAGGAGCTTGATCAGCCTGAAAAGAAATCTATAGCCACTAAGCTTTAGCCCCCGGCAAATCTTGTTAGTGGAGTTGACTGCCACTTCCCGCGCGGGGAAAAATGCGTGGTCATTAAAGGTCCAGCCTAGCCAATTAAGCAGGGGGCAAACACCCAGACGTATCCCTGCTGTCGCGGCCATGCTCAACCAGAAACCTCTTTGCAGGGCACGGAAAGGATCCACTGCTAACAGAATCAAACCTGTACAGGCAAGAAGAGATTTCTCATCCAGAAAACGTTCTTTATATCCGGCATATAATTGTATTAACAGCATAAGAGATGCTCTGCTGACACCAGTACGCCAACCGGTCATCAGACCGAACGCGAAGAGAATAATCAGGGTAAGAAGATTATGACATTTCTTGGTAGTTTGTAGTTGTCTTAGAGGTATAAGTAAAAAGCCTAAATGGGAGCCGGATACTGAAAGCAGATGAATCAGGCCACTTTCCTTAAAGGCATATTTCTCGCGCGCGGACAGATCACTACTGAGCCCCAAACAAACAGCCGTAACAATACTACCGGTAGCGGGCGTCAAATTACGCTTAAAAAAATTAGCTGCTGAAGTCTGTAAATCCGCTTTCAAATTGTGCCACACAGTGAGAGGATCAGCTCTGATGTCCAGGACCGTTGGCGCCTCCGTAAGATAAGTTTCCAGAAAAACTCCTTTGCTGTGGAGCCAAGCTTGACAATCAAAGCCACCCGGGTTTCTTTGCCCTGACGGTATTTCCAGGATAGAATCAGCAGACAATCTATATCCCGCTCTGAGAAATTTTGTCTTGCCGATTATCCTCACCAACGGTCCGGAGTCCAAGCGCGCGATAGCTTCTCCCCGGTCGGACCCGTATCTAACATTAGGGTAAATTATTCGCCCCTGCCAGCGTGATTTACTCTTGATTATTTTCGCCACCTTATTCTTTTCTAGGCGGAACTCTCTGGTCACGGGTAAAGAGAGCAAAAAAACGGCGAATAGCGACAAGCTGATCATTCTCCATTTCCAACCGCTCCACCTACAGAGGATGATAAAGACCAGGCAAGCGCTAAAAACTAAAATTAAACCTAAGCTCTGAACTGTGATAGATATTATTACAGTAAGGGCAAATACTAACAGTAGTGGAGCGGGCTTTAGCGGTCTAAAGGGTTCACTATTCTCATTAAAGATTAGCTTCGGCATATAACAATCTTGTCATCATTTTGCCCGGAAAGAAGGAGATTGAGGCCAGATAAAACTACAATAATGGTCATTAACCATCTCTGACAAGAAAAATACCGCAGATCTTGTTTTGACTATATTGTCTCTAAGAATTGGGACAATTTCAGATTTTGTATTTATCAGTCGGTTCTCTTGGCACGGGCTCCTATTAGATAAGCTAAGAATTGACGCAGCTCGCGAATACCGATATTTTTCTGCGCCGAGACGCTGTGTAGCGTGAGTTCGCCTTCGGTAAGAGAATAGTTTGAAACTATCAGGCTTCGGATCAGTCTTTCTTGCTCCCTTAATTTCTGGCGCGATAGTTTGTCAATCTTAGTAAGAATTACAGACCAGGGGTGACCTAGAGATTGTAGCCAGTCCATCATCTGCCAATCAAGCTCGCCCGGTTCATGGCGAGAGTCGAGCAGGAGCAGGATATGAGCCAAGGGGCGACCTCCTGTCAGATATCTGTCCGTAAGATCTGAATACTCGGCGCGAACGCCGCTAGTAACCCGAGCATAACCATAACCGGGAATATCAACCAGACGTAGAGCCTGATCCGTCTCAAAGAAATTCACCAGCCGTGTCTTGCCGGGCGTCTGACTGGTATAAGCAAGCTTTTTACTTCCCGCCAAGGCGTTAATTAGCATGGATTTTCCAACATTGGATTTGCCGGCTAGGACTATTTCCGGTTTACTGTGATCCGTCTGGGGAAACTGCCGCTCGTTTCCACAGGTTGCCAATAATTCGGTTAAGCGAAAATTAATCTCTTTACCCATAGCAATTTCCTGCCTTAATTAATCATTTTCGGATTTCAGAGGTAAGTATAAAGTGGCGCTACAGTTTCTGAGCATATTTCTTTGATAATCATAGTGCCATTGTTATAATGAATTTGTCCAGTATCTTGAAGGAGAGCAGAATGAGTTTTAATAAAATAGACTATCGTTATCGTATCTACAGCGACACTATGCTTGACTCTATCGGACCTATCGGGATGATCACGCATCAACTGGATCCTACCTTAGCTACACAAATTAATTATCATCTGGTTAACAGACGCCGAGATTATGCCGTCTCTGAACCGGAATTACTGGATGTGGCCGGGTTTGTTCGTGATGAGTATCGCATTCGTGTAAATATGGATCGCTATGATTCGGGAGAAGGAAAGGTCATAGTCGAGCAGTCCGTACGCGGACACGATGTCTTTCTTTTTACCGATGTACTTAACTACGGACATAGTTATCAGCGTTACTCGAAGACGGTAACTATGAGTCCTGATGAACATTATCAGGATTTAGTGCGGTTGGTACAGGCTACTCGCCCCACCGCGGCGCGTGTTAACGTGATTATGCCCTATCTATATGAGGGCAGGCGCTATAGGCGGACAGCGCGCGAATCTCTGGACTGCGCTCAGATGCTGCAGGGACTCTTCGCGTTGGGCATTGATAATTTTATCACTTTTGACGCCCATGACGGCAGGATCGCTAACGCCGTGCCCAGGAAAAATTTTGAAACTTTCCCTACCTCCGCTCAGATTCTCGCGACTTTATTCGAAAAATTTCCGGATATAAATATTCATCCCAGCCATTTCATGATTGTCAGTCCTGATGAGAATAGTATTAGTCGCTGCATCTTCTACGCTTCTACTCTCAAAGTACCTTTGGGGATCTTTTATTCAGACAGAAATTTCCGTCGTGTAAACGGTCAAGTTTTTGAAGAATCGACCAGGAAATTTCTAGGTGATGATGTGCGGGGCATGGATATTTTGATAGTTGATGATCTGATGGATACCGGGCTTACTTTCTTGGAATGCGCCTCTTATCTAAAAGCCCAAGGAGCGCGACGAGTTTTCTGCGCGGCTTCCTTTGTTCAGTTCACGAAGGGCATTGATCATATGCACCAGGCATATTCCAGCGGTATTGTTAATGGCGTTTTCGCTACCGACATGGCTTATCGCGCACCGGAGATTATCGCCTCACCTTGGTACTATGATGTCCATATGGCATCAGATCTAGCCTCGTTGGTAGACGCGCTCAATCATGACGCTTCCTTATCCGCACTGTTAGCGCCTGCCGACGGCATAGAAAAATTGGCCCAAGCTCATCAAGAAAAATATCGTAAATTATATGCTCAAGATTTAGGGCTTGGCCATGACCCGAGACAGCTCGCGCTTGACATCTGAGCAGATACTAACAATTGGCGTACAAAGACACTAAGTCAGATCTATGAAGACTAATAAGTGAAAGTTCTGACGTAGATAGCTAGATACAAGATAACGAATTAAGCCCTTTAAGGAGGAAAGAATGAGTCCAGATATAAGCCAGAAGGAAAGACAAAACGATCTCACCTACGATCCGAATTATTATAAATACGATCAATATGGTAATAACCATATGCCTTCCTACGCGCCTGTCGGATTGATCGCCATGAAAAGCGCTGTAGAATTCAGTAATATTGTTAACAATTTTCTAGTTGAACGGCGCCAGGAATATGTTGAGAGCGAGCCCGACATGGTTACCAGTCCCGGCTTCCTGCGTGATGACTATTTTGTTCCGGTTAATACATTCCGCTTTTCCTCCGGAGAGGGCAAAGCTGTAGTTGAACGCACAGTGCGTGGCCATGATCTGTTTATCATCTGTGACCCAACTAATTACTCTGTCACATATAATATACGTGGTCGTGTCAATCATATGAGCCCTGATGACCATTATCAGGATCTGAAACGTATTATCTTGGCCAGCTCAGGAAAAGCTCGCCGCATCAATGTTTTCATGCCTTATCTATATGAAGGTCGTCAGCACCGCAGAAATGCCAGAGAATCTCTGGATTGCGCCTATATGCTGGAAGAGCTTGATCATCTGGGCGTAGCTAATTTTGTCACCTTTGACGCTCACGATGACCGTGTGGCCAATGCCGTTCCTACCTTCGGCTTTGAAAGTGTCCCTTCTGTATATCAGGTGTTAAAGGCCCTCAACGCGCTATACCCCGAAATTATCAAAGACCGTAGCAATCTCATGATAATAAGCCCTGATGAAGGCGCTATCGCGCGCTCCATGTACTATGCCTCGGTGCTGGGAGTTCCGCTGGGCACATTCTACAAACGCCGTGACTATACTACTATCAAGAACGGTAGAAATCCGATCATCGCCCATGAGTTCCTAGGCGAATCCGTTAAAGGCAAAGATGTGTTAATCGTCGACGACATGATTTCTTCCGGAGAGTCAATGCTGGATCTGGCCCGCCAACTTAAAGATAGAAAAGCCAACCGGATCTTCTGCGCCGCGACTTTTGGACTTTTTACCGACGGTACCGCGCTCTTTGACAAAGCTTTTGACGAAGGCTATATAGATCGTGTCTTTTGCACTAATCTCATTTATCGTGAGCCCCAACTCTTGGCGGCCCCTTGGTATGTGGATGTCAATATGGGTAAGTTTGTCGCCTTATTGATTGACGCTATCAATCATAATGCCTCGTTGAATTCACTTACCGACCCGGCGAATAAGATTCGCAAGCTGCTAAGTTCCACCTAAGAGATAGCAAGGACAATCTAATATCGAAACTAGAAGGGTTATGCCTCGCAAGGATTGTTGAGACATAACCCTTTTAAAATAGTTATATAGTAGCACTCAATTTAGAGTTTCAGTTTACTGCCCAGCCCAAGTTCAAAGGCTTTAAAGAGGATCTTATGCCCCATAGATACATCATTGGTGGAGATACCGATATTACTACAGACAATCAGCTGGTCAGGACTGGTAC
>DUNL01000265.1 GCA_012839385.1 Clostridiaceae bacterium | reverse complement strand
GTTGCTGTAGACGGTGGTTGGTCGGTAAAACCGTTGCCGCTTTTAACCACACCCAGCCGGGTCCGGGGCAATGGCGCTGAATAATCTTACTCATACGAGAAAGTAATGTGTCCTCAGACTGTACTAATAACATCAACAACATATAGTCGTGATAGTACAAAATTATTGAAGACTTATCCTCAGGCCAAAAGTTGACACCATAACCATCGCGCAAACGTGTTACATCCGACCTGCCGTCAGCAATCGCGTCCGCTACCAACAACAAATATTCAAACGGTTCTGCTGGTAATACCACTGTACCTAGTGAAATTATCGCGATGGAAGTTACTATGGCGTTGGCAGCCATTTTATATGTAAACCTGAGAGTTTTGTCTTGGGCATGATGTGCCAGTTGAATTAGTGAGCGCAATAAAATCAGGCGTGACTTAACTTCCTTAGCCGCTTTCTTACCATCAAGACCGGTTATGATTTCCTCCAGCTCATATGCGCGGTTACGACTTAAATCCAGATGAGATCTGCCGTCAGGTGTATAGCGAGGTACCGAATTATGCGAGATAATCTGTGATGAGACAGCCGCGGGGAAATATGCCATCGCGTAAGCCGCAAGATATACTTTATCTAAAGCTGTCGTTCGGGGGGCTGTTAATAAGGTATCAAAAACGGTAGCAATTCTTGACATGTCTTGAGGATTAAAAAAATCCGGTTTCAGGCCTGAAGTAATGTCTCCCTGCTTGTCATATAGATGTACCGGCATTAACGATGAGGCGATACCTTCATAAATAGTGGTGACTTCCGTAGCCAGATAATCGTCAAATTCCTTTTTCCATTCTACATCATCCGCAGGACCGGCCGATATCTCTTCTCCGGCCTTCACATAAGCTTCTTCAGAAGTTAGCTTATTTAACGAACTTTCCAGTGACATATTGTCAGATATTTTTATCTTATTTGTTCTATCCAATATTTCTCTGATTATATTTACTGGAAATCTCAGTTTCATATGTCTGGATATTTGTTCAGTTAAAACACTATTTTCATAAAGGCTGCTCTCCCCTGTAATTGTAATCGCTCCTTTATTATCATAACTTTCAGTTGATAGCTCCACAAAATTTTCATTAAGTGAAATTAATCCGAAATCCTGCCAGAGCTTGCGGTCAAAGCGGGCTAAATTCATCTCAATATTGGCCGCTAAACAACGAGTTAGATCCAGATCTTTGCGATCCTTGACTCCGCTATCAAATAAAGCAAGAAGTAGTGAAAAGACTACAGGTACCAGTAGACAAAAAGTTAGGGCCAGACTACCCTTTTGACAAAAGGAACTAACATCTTTGCGTCTCATTTTCAGTCTCCTTTATCAGTTACAAGAAATTTTAAATCGCGATAAAGGCTCAAGCTTTCAACCATTTTTTGTGGTGAGCTCTTCAAAACTGGTATCATACCTTTTTGTACTTTCGTAAGTTCTAGTCTATAGAGATGAGGAGGATTAATCTCTCTGATGACAGATTGGACAGCGGCTGAAGAACTGTATCTGGTGTAGACAGCTTCAGGTATACAAAGGGAACTACCATTTACAAATAGAGCTAGCGCCAATGGCATGATAATTGATGTTTCCAAAGAAAAACCCATACTAACCTCCCGCCATTAGATTAAATTGAATTGCCCGCTACAAAGAGAAAGTCAGACGACGATTTCCGCCATCTGACTGTGAAAAGATACAAATAATGAAAACTATAGCTCCATAAACCAACGATTTCTCTTAAGGAACGCTAAGGTAGTAGCGGAACCGTGGCCCGGTAAAACGGGTAGATCGGGAGGCAATTGAACTCTTAATTCACGAAGTTTCATTAAGCTGAGACGCATATCAACCTCACTGCCGCCGGGAAGATCTATATAGCCCTGCTTACAGGAGAT
>DUNL01000197.1 GCA_012839385.1 Clostridiaceae bacterium | reverse complement strand
TGTCCTTGGCCTCGGTAAATCTATATTTAACCTCAACGCCTTCAATTAGTGAAACATAAAGATCATATGAGTGTAGCTCATCCAGACCCAATACTTTCTTCCGCAAACTTACGTAACGGTGGAGAAGTGGCAAATGTTTATTTACTGTTGCGAGCAGATTCTCATACACATCCTCCGAGATGGCGTCACTGAACAAAGCGGCAGCTCTCGCGCTCGGAAATTTTCTTACTTCAGCGACAAAGTTATGTACGTTCACATGCCCAGAAAGCAAAGAGGCGCAAGTATTAGCAAATTGGCTATAGACCTGGTAAAACTTGTGAAAAGCTTCACGACGAACTCTCCGGTCACGACTCTCCAAAAATTTTCCATAACGACCATGAGTAAGTTCAACCTCTTCGCCGTCCTCATTTTTAATATGAGGAAATTTTAAATCAGCATCATTTAACATGCTAAAGCTTACAGAGGGGTTATTAAATATCTCCCCGGCGCCAGCTAGAAGTTGTTCTTCTGTCGCGGAAAGCTGGTGAGGTTTCTTACGCAGAATATTTTCCAGATAGTGTCGTCTATCCGCGATATCAGTGTTTTCAGATAAAAAAATGACCATTTTCCCTTCTGGAATAGCGGCGATTTCCGATCCGGACCAAGAAGTAGCGGTCTCAAAAAGTGTCAATAGCTGTAGGGCACGCAAATACATGCCGGAATAGATGGTATTCGTTGTATCTTCATCTCTCTTAAGATGAGCGTAGACGAAAAGTCTGAAAACGCGCTGACCAATTCTTTCTTCCAGTTGTAAATATTCACTCAAGACTTCTGACGAGTTATGTAGTTTATTTTGGTATTCCCGCAACGACGGTATTTCTGTCGTAATCTTATTAAATTCTTCTTCCCATTCAGTATCGTCACTGTAAATTGTAGTTAAATCCCAAGTTTCCTCTAGAGCGACTTCGGACCGCGGCTTAACCGACTTAGATTGTCCTTGATGTTTAGTATTGAAATCAGTAAAGCAATAATTTTTTCGCTCAAACATAATTTTCACCTCTAGTCACTTGTTTTTGTCTTTGACAAATATGTCTGCCTCGAGGCAGACATATTTTAATCACGGTAAGAATAACGGACTACAGACTGAGTTCAAAGATTTTTATGACATCATCCTTGTCCAGGGGCTGAAAATACCCGACAAGATCACCATTATTTGGTACAACAGCTTTCTGTAGTCGCGGAATATGTTCCCTTGAGATACCGAGATCAGCTAGAGTCTTAGGCATCTTAATCTCATCCAGGAAAGCACGGAAAGCTTTGATGCCCTCTTTACCTAATTCAAGATCACTCTTACCTGTAGCTGAAAGACCAAACATTTTAACCGCGAAACGGGCAAAGCGAGCCGGACATTGATTAATTGTATAGAGCATAAAGTTAGGGACTATTACCGCTAAGCCCGCGCCATGAGCAACATCAAATTCAGAAGACAAAGCATGTTCAAGGCGATGACTACTCCAGTCTTGTTCTCTGCCAACGCCGAGAATATTATTATGAGCCAGTGTGCCTCCCCAGAGCAAATCTGCCCTCGCCTCATAGTCCTCCGGATTACGCAGAGCTTCTTTGGCAGCGGACATGACACGGGTAAATACTGCTTCGGACATGAGATCAGTCAATTCCACTTCCTCGGTATTAGTAAAATATCTTTCAATAATATGGGATAAAATATCAGTGGCTCCACAAGAGGTATGGTAATCAGGAACAGTGTAGGTTAACTCGGGATTAAGAATCGAGAAAGTCGGTCTGATCAGATCGCTATTGACGCCACATTTTAGATTTCCCATCAGATCGTTAGAAATAACAGACGAGTTGGAACCTTCCGTGCCGGTAGCAGCCAAAGTAACAATACTACCAATTGGTAGCGCTGTCTTAGGTTGGTCCTGACCACAATAGAATTTCCAAAAGTCTCCTTCGTAGGGAACACCGATGGCAATCGCCTTAGCGGAATCAACAGAACTACCGCCACCTATACCAAGGACAAAATCTACTTTTTCTCGGCGACAGAGCTCAATACCTTCATATACCAGTGTAGCCCGAGGGTTAGGCACAACACCTCCCAGCTCAACAAATTCAATCCCTGCCTCTGTCAGAGAATTACGGACTTTATCTAATAATCCACTCCTGATAACAGAACCCTGACCATAATGAACAAGGGCTTTCGTGCCGCCGAAACGCTTCGTTAATTCCCCCACTCTACTTTCCGTATCGCGTCCAAAAGCAAAATAAGTGGGACTATAAAAGTCAAAATTCAACATCTATCTTACTCCATTTTCTGAGCAGTATTCTATGCTTCTAAATCTAGTTCATCAAGACAGATCAGTTCCATGCCGCGTTGGCTTTGTAAAAATCTGATTTCATTTACTGATTGGAATCTTTGTTGTCTGTCTTAACTTCATCTAACTCTTCTTTTATCGGAGCCACGCTTACGACTTTACTGTCCGCTGCTCTCATCAAGGTTACCCCGATGGTATTGCGGGACAAAATCGGAATCTCCTGAGATTTGATTCTGATTACAATACCGCTATCGTTAATTAAAAGAATATCACAATCACTGTTAACTAACATAGCGCTTACCAGCTTACCCGTTTTGGCAGTTGTTTTATAAGTGATCAGGCCTTTGCCGCCTCTCCTTTGAGCGCGGTAATCTGAGAGCATGGTACGCTTACCGAAACCGCGTTCGGAGACAACCAACAGAGTCTGGTTTTCATCAGCGGATACCATGCCGATAACCTCATCAGTTCCTGACAGAGTAATACCCTTGACACCCATAGTATTACGCCCTGTAGCTCTGACATCAGACTCATCAAAACGAATAGACATACCGTTTTTGGTCACCAGTATTATGTCACTGTTATCTGTAGTTAATCTAACTCCTACCAATTCATCATCTTCGCGCAGGTTGATGGCTATAATACCGGAACGATGGATATTAATATAATCGGAGAGCAAAGTCTTTTTGACCAGACCTTTACGTGTAGCCATAATCAAACTTAAATCAGGGGAAAAGCAGCTGATTGGAATAATGCCGTAAATCTTCTCCTCCGGCGCCAGTTGCAGTAGGTTAACGATTGCCATTCCCCGAGCTGTACGTGAAGCTTCAGGAATCTGATAACCTTTGAGTTTGTAGACTTTCCCCTTGGTAGTAAAAAACAGCAGTGTCTGATGAGTAGAGGTAGTAATAATTTGACAGACAACATCTTCTTCACGGGTCTGTAAGCCTGTAATGCCTCGCCCACCTCTTCTTTGTGACCTATATGTATCTACCGGAAGTCGCTTGACATAACCGGCGTTGGTCATAGTTATGACAACTTGCTCTTCTTCAATCAAAGATTCGTCATCTATATCAAAACCACCAACAGGATCAATCTCAGTACGCCTGGGATTGGCATAACGTTTCTTTATTTCCAGCAACTCATCTTTAACAGTCTCAGTTAACAATAACTCTTCGGTCAGTATTCTTTGGTAAAGTTCAATACGCTTATTAAGATCATCATGTTCAGCCTGTAGCTTTTCGCGTTCCAGACCGGACAGTCGTCCCAAACGCATATCCACTACATGCTGCGCTTGTTTTTCCGACAACTTGAAACGCTCGGATAATCTGGTCTTGGCAACATCCTCACTGGCTGATGAGCGGATAATATTTATTACTTCATCTATCTTATCTATGGCCAGTTGCAAACCTTCAACAATATGTCGCCTGTCTTCAGCTTTCGCGAGGTCAAAACGAGTACGCCTGGTTATAACTTCCTTATGGTGATCAATATAGTGAACCAGAGCTTCTTTCAGGCCAACCATTTTGGGTATGAATTTGCCATCTTGACTCGGAATCAAAGCCAGCATATTGGTATTAAAAGCGTCTTGCATCTGTGTATGGTGATACAACTGATTTAATACTACCAGTGGTGTCGCGTCGCGCTTCAGCTCAATTACAATCCGAATAGCATCATGGCGATCCGATTCATCCCTGATATCGGATATACCATCCAAACGCTTATCTTTGACCAGTTCAGCCATTCTCTCAATCAGACGAGCTTTATTGACCATATAGGGCAAGTCGTGAACAACTATCCTTTGTCTGCCTCCACGCATCTCTTCAATATCGGCATGCGCTTGCACTACGATACGTCCACGTCCTGTTTCATAAGCTTGTCGAATACCGGATAGGCCCATGATTCTGCCACCGGTAGGAAAATCAGGACCGGGCACTAATTCCATAAGCTCCGCTGTAGAAGCTTCCGGATCATCGAGTAACAAAATAGTTCCATCAATAATCTCACCTAAATTATGAGGTGGAATATTTGTCGTCATGCCAACGGCTATGCCGGAAGAACCATTTACAAGCAAATTAGGAAATGAAGCCGGCAAAACCACCGGTTCTTCAGTATGCTCATCATAATTAGGCTGAAAATCAACCGTATCGCGATTGATATTAGCCATCATCTCACTGGATAGACGAGTGAGACGGGCCTCTGTGTACCGATAGGCGGCAGGCGGGTCACCATCACGAGAACCAAAGTTCCCGTGCCCGTCAATCAACAATTCGCGCATTGAGAAATCCTGCGCCATCCTCACCAGCGCGTCATAGACCGCTACATCACCATGCGGATGGAAACGCCCCAAAACGTCTCCAACAGTGGTCGCGCATTTTCTGTATGCCTTATCATGCGTAAAACCCTGAGTGAACATGGAATAGAGAATACGGCGATGAACCGGTTTGAGTCCATCACGAACATCAGGCAGGGCACGATCGGTGATTACACTCATCGCGTAGTCAATAAATGACTTGCTCATTTCCTGTTCCAGTTCAACCCTAACTACCGCCTTGCTGGGATTCCTGAAAGCATCATCTATCTCTTGTTTTTTCATAGCGTATTGGCTTGTATTGTCAGGCGTATTTGCCATAAATTGTCTCCTCACAGTAAAATCTACATCCAATTTATTATAGCATAATGAGTGTGTTCGATAGTCGTTACAACCACTGCCAACAGCATAAGGCCGCACCTAATAACGTCTACGATTAGCACAGCTTTTACATCTGTTCGCACGCTGTTTTCAGTCGCAAAACGCTAAGCGAATTGGCGAACACAAAAAGATTAATTAACAGTTCATCTCGGTATTAATTACACAGCATTTAACGGAGAGGTTTGTTCTTGATGCGAGCGAAAGAACGCGGATAAATTTTATCGGTAGGGGCGATTTTTTCAATCACAACCAGGCTGCGTCGCATATCTGTTGCGGGTAAGAGATATTCCCACACCTTGTTCAACCTACCGACAATTGAGCAATAGCCTGACGGGCGGAATTTGCTTCATTGTCCTGACCCTTCATCGCCAGAAAAACTCCACCCGGTTTTACCAGCGGCAGACACAGTTCCACCAATTGAGGCAGCGCCGCTACCGCTCGTGCCGTAGCCAGATCAAATTTGTCTCGAAACTCCGGCCGCCTACCCGCCACTTCGGCGCGCATTTGCTTAGCCACTATCCCGGACAATTCCAATTTTTCAATGCATTCCTGGAGAAAATCTATTCGTTTACGCTGCGCGTCCAATAACAGAACCTCCAGCTCCGGTCTGACTAATTTCAAGACCATGCCGGGAAAGCCCGCGCCCGAACCGACATCGACCAGAGTCACCAGTTGATCTGTCCACGTTTTCTCCTTATCCCGGAGATGCGAGATTCGGTCCACCTCAGGTAGCAACATCCAACTATCCAGCAGATGTTTAATACCCAGTTCCTCAGGCTCTGTGATATTTGTTAGATCCATTACCTTGTTTTTAGCCAGTAATAATTCAATATAGAGCAGTATTTGTCTGACCTGAGTTGACGAGAGCATAAGTTCTGCCCGTTTAGCGGCTTCGTCAAGCCAGTATTTATAATTTGATGAAACGAAGGCGACCATGTTTATTACCGTAGATAATACCTTACTGCGATTCGGCGCGCCGCTTCCGGGCTTCAAGCCATACCAGCAGAACCTGTACATCAGCCGGCGACACACCGGAAATTCTGCTGGCCTGACCTACGGACGAAGGTTGTCTGGAATTTAGTTTTTGCCTCGCCTCCAGACGCAGTCCGGGGATGGTATTATAATCAAAGCGCTCCGGCAACGACTTCATTTCTACTTTGCGAAAGCGATTAATCCTATCTTGTTCCATCTTAATATAGCCTTCGTATTTAATATTAATCTCCATGGTGGAGGTAACATGCTCCGGTAGATCAGGACGATCCGGATCCAGGGCGGCCAGGTCAGCGTAGCTGAGTTCAGGTCTTTTCAGCAAGCGCGCCAGAGTAGTAGCCTCTTTCAAAGGCGTGCTGTTGTGAGCGAGCAAAAAACTGTCGGTCTCGGCATTAGGTTGCAAAACTACTTTTTGGAGACGTTCGGTCTCACTATTGATTTGCGCTTGTTTTTTCTGAAATTTCCGCCATCTCTCCTCGCTGATTAAGCCTATCTCATAACCCAAAGGCGTCAATCTCTGATCAGCGTTATCTTGTCTCAGGAGCAATCTATATTCAGCCCGCGCGGTCATCATCCGATAAGGTTCGGAAGTACCGCGCGTAACCAGATCATCAATTAAGACTCCGATATAGGCTTGAGAACGGTCAAGTATTACAGGCTCCAACCCTTTGAGTTTGCGCGTGGCGTTAATACCCGCGATCAGTCCTTGCCCGGCAGCTTCCTCATAACCGGAAGAACCGTTGATCTGTCCCGCCAAATATAGATTGTCTACAAAGCGCGATTCCAATGATAACTTCAGCTCTGTAGGATCAAGACAATCATAATCTATGGCATAAGCCACTCTGGTCATATAAGCGTCTTCCATGCCGGGAATTGTTTTTAGCATAGCGTGCTGAACATCCTCCGGCATGCTCGACGATAGGCCCGAGGCATACATTTCCTCAGTATCTAAACCGGTTGGTTCCAAAAAGACATGATGTCTCTCATGGTTCGGGAATTTGACATATTTATCTTCAATTGAGGGACAGTAGCGGGGACCTATCCCTTCTACTTTCCCGGAATAGAGAGGTGAACGATCAATATTCTCCAAGATAACTTTCCTGGTCTCAGCTGTAGTCCAAGTCAGATAGCAGGGCAACTCGTCCTTCGGTTTCCACTCCGGATCATCCTCATTATCGTGAGAGAAAGGACGCGCGATCGCGTCTGAGGGCTGAATTTCACAGGTCGCCAAATCCAGTGTTCTTCTGTGCAGGCGGGCCGGTGTTCCGGTCTTAAAGCGCTGCAAAGTATGACCCAGCTCAACTAAAGCTTCAGACAAGCCGATAGCGGGAAATAGAGAATCCGGTCCGGAAGAGTATATGGCGTCACCGACAATAACTTTACTGTCCAAAAATGTCCCTGTCGCCAGAATACATATTTTGCATTGGTAGACAGCTCCTGTTCTGGTCTGAACCGCCACTATTTTCGGCTTACCGTTATTCTCCCAGATCAGATCAACTACTTCCTGTTGCAACAAGTCGATTCCCGGCTGTAACTCAAGAATATGTTTCATCCGACGCTGATAACCGACGCGATCAATTTGAGTACGTGGTGACATGACTGCCGGACCTCGTGAGGAATTAAGCATGCGGAATTGGATCATTTCCTGATCCGTTACCTTGCCCATTTCTCCGCCCAGAGCGTCAATCTCCCGTACTAACTGACCCTTGGCCGTACCGCCGATACTGGGATTGCAAGGTAAATTGGCAAGACTATCCAAAGTCATTGTGAACAATTTAGCGTGATAGCCGAGCCTGGCCGCGGCGAGGGCGGCCTCGCAGCCCGCGTGTCCGGCGCCGACCACCGCGATATCACAGGAACCCGCCTGCCAAGCCC
>DUNL01000220.1 GCA_012839385.1 Clostridiaceae bacterium | reverse complement strand
CAGTATTGCCGACAATAAAAAAGTTGTTATTACGCAGTCACCCGCCGCGGGTCAGTTAGTTGAGAGTGGTAGTCAGGTTTCGGTACTGGTTGGTACCAAAGAGGATTACAAATATTATTTCAATCCCACAAGTCCACCTCCGCCGGTACAGATTATGCCACAGTTGGCGGGCAAGACGATGTCTGAGGCCTACGCTCTTTTAAGCCAGGTCGGAATTAAGCATATTCATACCTCCAGCATAGGTTCGCCGGAAGCCAATGCTCTTAATCCTAATGACGAAAAACAATGGAAAAAAATATATATCTTGCAACAGAGCATACCGGCAGGTAGTAAGTTTACGGAAGACACTATCAATGTAGTTTTTGGCACTAAGCAGGATTACGCTAATTTCTTAAAACCTACCTCAACGCCAACGCCAAGTCCTGAACCGACGCCGGAACCGACGCCGGAACCGACGCCGACGCCGACGCCGGAACCAACACCTGAACCGACGCCGGAACCAACGCCGACACCGACACCGACAACAGTTGTGGAGGAGCCAACAGCGCCCGCGCCCGACGAAAGTGGTGGAGGCGGAAGCTGATTTATGGCTGACGAGATGCGAGGAAAGTCCCGGGCGATCATACTGAGAGGTGTCAGCGGTCATTACCTATTACATAATCATATTGATAATTTTCGCGGCTTGGCTATGTTGCGAGGTATTCTGCGGCTGGAAGATATTAGACCGCTTCCCGGCGACAAAGTCCTTTACGCGCCCAGCGCGGATCCTGACATACCCTATGTCATAGAGGATATTTTGCCACGACGGAGTTTTTTGGCCCGACCGGGCATAGCGAATCTGGATTTGCTTCTGATTACGGTAGCCGCTTCACGACCTCGTCCTGATCTATATATGGTAGACAGACTGATAGTGATGGCGAGCGCGCACGATATTGATATTGTTTTGATTATCAATAAGATGGACGAAAAGCATGATCCGCGTACTATACAAAATATTCGAGATGAATACGCGAACGCTAATGTTATTATTTTAGAAACAGGTCTTGGGGATGATGGTTCCGCGCTACGAAAACTCAAAACTCTGGTACAAGGAAAGATCGTATCCTTTGCGGGCCAATCGGGAACCGGTAAGTCCACTTTGCTGAACCGGCTATTTGGCAGTGACTTAATGGCCATTGGTGAGCTGTCGAGTAAAATAGGCCGCGGCAAACATACCACACGTCATACTGAGCTTTTCCCGCTAGAGCGAGGTGGCTATCTAGCGGATACACCAGGTTTTAGCCAGATGAATCTTGGCCTCGCGGGAGTAGATCTCGAGGAGCTGGTCAATGGCTATGCTGAGATTAAACGCTTACAGCAATACTGTCGTTTTGTCAGTTGTGCCCATGATGGAGATCTGGGTTGCGCTGTTACTTCTGAAGCAATACCCGCGGGAAGATATGAACGTTATTTGGAACTTAGAAAAGAAATACTAGCGGCTCAGGAATATTAATTTAAGGAGATGGAGATATGTTACCAGATTTTCAAGAGACAGGAGATAGACCCTTAATTTGTCCTTCTCTGCTGTCTTGTGATTTTGCGCGTATAGCTGATGAGATCGTGGTGATAAAGGATGAAGCAGATATTTTGCATTGTGATATTATGGATGGCCATTTTGTCCCTAATTTGACCTTTGGCCCGCCTGTTCTGGCTAGAATTAGAGAGGTTACTGATCTGCCCCTTGATGTTCATTTGATGGTAAGCCATCCTGAGGACTGGGTTCAGCCCTTCGCGAAGGCGGGTGCGGATAGTCTTGTTTTCCATATTGAGAGTACGGCGCATGGACATCGTTTGGCCACTCAGATAAGGGAGCTACGATGCACTCCCGGAGTAGCGATCAATCCGGCTACTCCGCTGGAAGCTATAGTGGAAATATTACCTTTTGTGGATATGGTACTAGTGATGTCGGTAAATCCGGGCTTTGGGGGACAGCGCTTTATTGAGGAAATGCTGGACAAGGTTAAACGCCTTCGTCAGCTAAGCATAGAGAAAGGTTTACCCTTACATATACAGGTTGACGGCGGTATTAATGAGCGAACTGCTGCTGAAATGGTGGTGGCGGGCGCCAATATGTTGGTAGCAGGTAACGCGATCTTTGCCGCTGATGATCCGGCGCAGGCGGCAGCGGGGCTTTCAGCTTCGGCGCGGGCAGCCTATAAGGCGAACTTGGATCTGATTTAGGTAAATATCTTGGTAACAATACCTTGGGAAAAAAGAAAACCTTTGCGAGCCGGCATTTTGTTGGGTGGAGATCTTTATCCAACCCGGGAGAGTGACGCGCTGTTAGCCTCATGTGATTTGTTAGTGGTAGCGGATAGTGGCGCGGCTTACGCCAGGAACCGGCAGTTAGTGCCGGATCTGGCGGTAGGAGACTTTGATTCCATTGACCCCGCTGATCTGGAATGGTTACAGGCTGAGAATGTTCCTTGCTATAGTTTTGCCCGGGATAAAGACGAGACTGATTCCGAGCTGGCCGCCTGGTTGCTTTTGACATCTAGTCTCAAGACTGAAAAAATTGATGCCGCGCAGAGGATACAAGACTTAAACAATTTGTCTCTGATCAGAAGTAAAAGCTGGGATAAGATAGAGCCGCGCGCTGATCTGGAGCTGCTTTTCTTGGGCAGTACAGGTTCCAGACCTGATCATATGCTGGCTAATATCTTTTTAGCTAGAAAATTGGTGGAGAAAAATATACCGGTTTTATTGACAGACGGCATCAGCCTGTTTGTGCTTTTGTCAGGCTCTACTAAGGTGAGAGTTAAATGGCCGCGGAAGCCGGATGAAGATGGCGTAAATTGGCTATTTTCCAGTTTGGTCCTGAGTGATCAGGTCACAGGACTAACCTATACGGGAGCGGCTTTTCCTTTGACAGGTATTACTCTTGAGCGCGGCACTAGTCTCGGGCTAAGTAATCGTGGGCAGGATTCGCGAATAGTAGACTTTGGCTTGCGAATTGCCAGTGGCAGTCTCCTAATAATCGTCACCAGGGAGGACTAAATCTTGACGAGAGACCTGATAGGGTAATCTGTCAGTTTCTCTCTACCGTGTAAAGATTCCAGTTCAATGAAGAACAGTAGACCGGCAATTTTACCTCCTAATTTTTCTACCAGCTCAATATTAGCTTTAGCGGTACCGCCTGTTGCCAACAGGTCATCCACAATGAGTACTTTAGCTCCCGGAGAAATCGCGTCTTTGTGCATCTCTAGAGTATCTTGGCCGTATTCAAGCTCATAATTAACGATTACTGTTTCAGCAGGTAGCTTTCCCTTTTTTCTTACCGGTACAAAACCTACTCCGGCCGCGTAGGCCATGGGAGCGCCCATGATGAAACCACGTGATTCGGCGCCGACGATAATCTCGAAATCGAGGTCGGAGACCGCGGCCAACATTTGCTCGATGGTTTCCCGGAAAAGAAGAGGATCGCTCAGAACTGTTGTGATGTCAATGAAATTTACTCCCTCTTTGGGGAAGTTAGAAATATGCCTCAAATGTTCACTCAAGTTAATCATATTATCCTCCGGCTTAGCACATTATGATCACATTATATACATTTTGCCCTGATCCGGTCAGGTCTGTTACTGATATTGGACGTATGACGGGTTGAACTGGAGTCCAATATCCAATCATGCTAGAATTATTAGACATTCAGTGTTGAAGCTATTCTTAATAATGAAAATTTATGATTTCCATTATTGTTTGTCTTGTTATAGTGAATATTAAGTGAAAAGGAAGTGCAGAGTGAATATGAAACAGACTCCACTAAATGAACGGCATAAAGCTCTAGGTGCCAGAATGGTTGATTATGCCGGTTGGGACATGCCGGTACAGTATGAGGGTATTGCCGCCGAGACTTTAGCAGTTCGTAATAATTGCGGTATCTTTGATGTTTCTCATATGGGAGAAATCTTAGTCAACTTTCCTACTCAAAAGCCAATTTAAAAATTCACCCGCGCCAT
>DUNL01000207.1 GCA_012839385.1 Clostridiaceae bacterium | reverse complement strand
TGGCGGTTAAGTAAGCTAGATTTCGGGCTTGCTTATACAAGTGTTGAGCATCTTGAACTAGGGGATGATTATAAAATAGGGCCTGGATCAGGAGTAACAGTTTATTTACACAGTAATGAAAATTTATCGTATGAGGAAGGCGATTCAGTTAGTTATTCTCCAGAATTTTATGTTGGCTATAGAAATATAGAAAGCACAGGCGTTGGTGAGGCGTACCAACTTGGTGGTGATTATAGCGGAAAGTGGGTTAATTTTATGACCCCACTTAATCAAGCCAAGAGATTTAATCTTTATACAGAGTTAATTGTTGATGAGTATAATATTAATTTTTCACCTAAACTGATAGAAAAAAAACGAGCGTTTTTTCAAGCTTTAGGTAAGCTTAATGTCGACAGAACGATTAGTACAATTTACTACATTGATGGTAAAGAGGTTAAGAGAGATAGCCGCCACCCTAGATATTTCATGTTAAATGATCCGGATTTTTATATATTTAGCGGTAAGTATGATGATTACTGATTTTTGTGATAATGGATTAATGCAATGAATATGAGCAATAGAATAATTACTAGCCAGAGTACTAAAATTAAAACAGTCTTTGTTGGCAAACAAAAAAAGCAAACTATTGTTGTAGAGATAGTTGATGAGATTAATCAACCAGTATCTGGAATTAATTATACAATAAGCAATCAAGAGGGCGTGGTATTTAGTGATAAAACCACAAATGAATTAGGACAGATAATCATTGAGGATGCTGAATATAGAGATTACTGGCTTACTCTTGACGCACAAAATTTTGTTTTGACAATGGAAAATCGTTCATTACGTGTGGATCGAAACAAGTCTACTGTTGAACTCAGAGCAAAAGATGAAAAATGTAATTATCGATACGCTGTAATTGGGGAGCTTTGCGACAGTAAACCAAGGATTGGAGATAGTGAATCATTACCTGATTTCCATTTTCCAAATAAAACCTTTAAAGGCGTTTGTTTGCCAGCTAACACCCTTAATAAAAAACTGATCATTGAGGTTTGTCCTTTTCGAGCATGGAATTTTGTTTTTGAAAATACAGATAACTATTCATTAATCAACGCTTATAATATGGCGTTGTTGTCGAATATTGCTTACTTGAAAAATGGCGAGGTTAACCATCCCAATAAAAGATCTAATGTAAATGTTAATGATACTTATATTTCAACTAAAAATTTTATAGATGATGGGCGTGAGAGAGAAAGAAAAAAGTCTGTTAACTATTTTTTTAATCATGCGTGCCTTGATCTAGATGATCAACCGTATATTTTTGAAGAAGGTGTTTTTCAGCTTCAGCCTATTGTAAAAGATGTACCTTTTAGAGATCGATATACTGAGTTTAATTATTTGAGTTCGGTTGATGAGGAAGGCAGCACATTAGTAAAAATGCGTGATTTTTTAGCAGGGCATAGCACTCAGTTATTTTATATATTAAGTCGTAAAGAAGCGATTATTGTGTGGCGCGGAACAGAAACCACAGCCACAGATATTAATACAGACCTTAAGTTTTCACAAAAAACCGAAATGCTGTGTGAGGTGGCCGCTGGAAACTTAAGCTGTGTGCAGGATACTAAATTGCATGTGAAGGCTACAGTACATAAGGGCTTTCAAACAGCTTTTAATGCGGTTGTTCGTAAAGAAGTTCAGAAGTTTTTTGAGTTCCGTTCTTCTTTTGAAAATAGAAAAGTATTTATTGGCGGGCACAGCTTAGGTGGTGCTTTGGCGCTTTTATATGCGATTACGCAGCGTGATAAGAATATTGTTTTATACACCTATGGTATGCCAAGAACAATTAATAAATTCTCAGTCGATAACTTAAATAACTTGGTACATTATCGACATGTGAATGAAAATGACATAGTACCTACGGTA
>DUNL01000218.1 GCA_012839385.1 Clostridiaceae bacterium | reverse complement strand
CGGGCTCACGCGACTTTGTAAAACGCGGGCTCGCCTGATTGTAGGACAGAGATGTAGTTTCTCTATACTGTAAAGGGCTGAGAGTATGCGGAAATACATTGTCAAACGACTATTAATCAGTATATTTATCCTAATATGTGTTACGTTAATCATTTATATTTTGATGCGGAATCTACCTACCAGCTATGTTTCCAGTATTGCCAGGCAGAGAGCCGCCATGGATACCACCAGGAGTTATCAGGATTGGCTTGATGAACTGGAAGAGATATACCATATGAATGATGGCTATCTTGAAGGTTATGTCAATTGGGCGGGAGAAGCTGTCAGGGGTAATTTTGGTGAGAGTTGGCATTTTAGACAGCCTGTTACGACTGTTTTTCGAGACAAGATTTGGTATTCAGTAGTCCTTAATATTATCCAATTTATTTTACATATTGTAATTGCCATTCCTTTAGGTATAAAAGCAGCGGTTAAACAGTATTCACGTACAGACTATATGATTACTTTCTTTTCTATGCTAACTATTTCATTCCCAACTTTTTTCTTGGCGGAAATCATGAAATATATCTTTTCAACAAAATTGGGTTGGTTTCCCCTATATGGAATGATTTCAAGAAATCACGAATTTTTCTCACCCTTTGGTCAGACTTTGGATGTCGGATACCATTATATTCTTCCGGTCATAGTCCTGGTTTTTCTAAGTATTGGTGGCTTGATGCGTTATACCAGAACCAATATGCTGGAAGTTTTAAGTTCAGATTATATTCGTACCGCACGTGCCAAGGGTGTGGTTGAAAGTAAGGTAATCAATCATCATGCCTTCCGTAACACATTGATTCCCGTAGTAACAATTCTGGGTGGCTCACTGCCTTCATTGTTCGCGGGAGCAATGATCACAGAAACTTTATTCCAGATTGAAGGTATCGGCTACACCTCATATTTATGCATGACTCAAGGAGATGTGCCTTTTACTATGTTTTATCTAGCCTTTATGTCGGTACTCACTTTGGTAGGTCTTCTGATCCAAGACATTCTTTACGCCGTGGTTGATCCACGTGTACGTATCAGTTAGGAGGGGCGGAAATGAGCGATATTAATAAGAGAAAAGATGACCCTACCTTGCTTAAGAAGGATAAATTGGACCAGGAGAAAGAGGAGCTGATAAAAGCCGCGGAGATAACTACCCAAGTCACTGATGATGAGTTGGCTTTAGATGACGAACGTAGAATTAAAGTATTATCCCCCAGCGCTCTTGTATTTCGACGCTTTATTCGCAATCGTTTGGCTATAGTTGGAGTGGTTATTCTGTTGTTTATGTTTCTCTTTTCTTTTTTGGGCGCTGAACTTTCTCCTTATGGTTATCAAGAGCTGTTTTATACAACTGAACAACGTCTACAAGACTTTGGTGGCATCCAAAAAAATGAAGATTTGCGTTTCCTGGTTAAGGAGGGAGCTGACTACCCGCTTGGGGCAAGAGCTTATATGCTCAAGGCTATAGGTGAAGGTAGAAGTTCTTATGAGTATTCCGGCAAAGTCTATGATATTGACCCCCTGTCGGATCATGCTTATTTGTTAAGCTCCGCTTCTGAAATAGCTACAGTCATGCAATTGGGTAAAAAACTGGTTTTTGACGCTGTCGAGGAGTTATCTCCTGAACTTGAGCGGGAAATATTGACTGCTATTGAGAGCGGAGAGACTGATATAGATTTTGAGGGAGAGAGCTATAGTATTGAGGCTAAGGGTAGAGAATATAGTATTTATTCAACCCAACCGATTGCCCTAGGTAGTTACAATGTAGTTACTTTTGACAGTGCCGATTCTCAAAATAGCTTTGAGTTCCAGCTTGCTATTGAAGAGGCAACCATAGAGAGACCTGGTGAATATGAGATTGAGGTAGAGGGCCAGCAATATCATGTATCTGTAGATGAAGAGGGTCAAGCGGAAATAACTCGGGACGGTATTTTATATGCCGCTCTCTCAAGGCATATGGTTAACGCGCTTAACCAAGATGTGCATTTGCCTATCGGTTTTGTTACAGCCGCTTTAGAAGCCATTGATCAGGACAGCGATTCTTTTACCTATACCCTCAACGGTGAGGAACGAGAATTTATCTTTGAAATTAGATATCAAAGACGGGTTCTACAAGAGATGTCAACTGTGACTGTATTTAATATCCGCTCAGCGCCATCACGAGAGCATTGGCTTGGTACTGACGCTACCGGTATGGATATGTTCACTCGTCTGATGTATGGTGGCCGAGTGTCACTCCTGGTCGGATTTGTTGTTGTCTTTATCGCTATGTTCATCGGAGTTATACTGGGCGGTCTCGCGGGTTACTTCGGTGGTGTTGTTGACATGCTGATAATGCGACTAGTTGAAATTTTCTTCTGCATTCCTACTTTGCCGATACTCATAATCTTGGGTGCTATTATGGATGAGTTGAAGCTGGGCGGAAATACACGCCTGGTATATATGATGATAGTTTTGGGAGTATTGAGCTGGGCCGGTGTCGCGCGTATGGTCAGAGGTCAGATCCTCTCCCTGCGTGAGCAAGAGTTTATGATGGCGGCTGAGGCAACCGGACTATCGGTTAACCGCCGTATCTATAGACACCTTATTCCCAATGTTATTCCTTTATTGATTGTTTCCGCGACGATGAGCCTTGGTTCTACGATCATTATGGAATCTACATTGAGTTTCCTGGGTTTAGGGGTTAAATATCCCACAGCTACTTGGGGCAATATTATCAATGGCGTTAGTTCTTCCTATGATATGAATAACTTCCCCTGGCTATGGATCCCTGCCGGGTTTTGCATAGTCATCACGGTTTTAGCTTTCAATTTTGTTGGTGACGGCCTGCGGGATGCCTTTGACCCTAGAATGAAACGGTAGGTAAGAGAGATGGCCAAGATTGGTAAAAAGATAAAGTTAAAAAATAAGAAGAAGTCACAGAAGAGTCAATATCTCTCCACCAGAGAACAAAGAGTTATCGCTAAGCACAATCGCGAAGTGATGAATAAATTTGAACGTCTTCGCTCTAGAGAAAATATACCTGAATCAGAATATCTGTCAGAGATGAAGAACCCTGAAAATGTTGTGGAGATTGATAATCTGCACACCTATTTCTTTACTGATACCGGTACGGTAAAAGCCGTAGATGGTGTTAGCTTTGACGTTCCAATCGGTAAGACTGTTGGAGTAGTGGGTGAATCCGGCTGTGGGAAATCCGTTACCAGTCTTTCGGTTATGCAATTGATACCCAGGCCTACCGGTCAGATAGTTGAAGGGGAGATAAGATTGCGAGTATCTCGCGAGAAGGTTTACGACGTCGTAAAAATGCCAACGGATACTATGCGCATGATCCGGGGCAATATAGTTTCGATGATATTCCAAGAGCCGATGACTAGTCTCAATCCGGTTTTCAAAGTAGGGGATCAAGTTGATGAGGTTGTAGAGCTACATAATCCTCAGATGACTAAAAGCGAGATCAGGCAACGAACAATCGCTATGTTTAATTTGGTTAAGATCGCTAATAGTGAAGGTGTCTACAATATGTATCCCCACGAATTATCGGGCGGAATGCGTCAACGAGCCATGATCGCTATGGCTTTAGCTTGTGATCCGGCATTAATAATTGCTGATGAACCTACAACCGCGCTGGACGTCACGATTCAAGCTCAGATTCTTGATATTCTGCGCAGTTTAAAAGAGCAGATTAACAGTTCCATCATGCTTATCACGCATGATCTCGGTGTAGTTGCCGAGATGGCGGACTATGTAGTGGTCATGTACGCGGGAAGGATTGTAGAAAGAGGCACTGTCAGGGAGGTGTTCCATACCCCAGCGCATCCTTATACCATAGGTCTTATGGCTTCAAAACCAGTAATTAATCGTAGAGTCGGACGCCTGTATTCGATACCGGGACGTGTGCCTAATCCGATTGATCTTCCAAACCATTGTTATTTCCTGGACCGTTGTGACCGCTCGCTGGATGTATGTAAGGGAGTCTATCCGGAAATGATTCAATTATCTCCTACTCATTTCACAGCTTGTTATAATACCAAGCTTGAAGAAGGAAAGGGAGGACTGAGCTGATGTTGGAAGACACAAAGAACCATGACAATGTTGAATCAGTATCAGAATCTACAGTTCTTACGCCACCTGCTGATAATCTGATAACTGTACGCAATCTCAAGACATACTTCCCTATCAAGGACGGCATTTTACAACGCGTAGTTGCCCATGTTAAAGCAGTTGACGGGATCTCCTTTGACTTGAAACTAGGTGAGACCTTGGGTTTGGTGGGAGAATCCGGCTGTGGTAAGACAACAGTGGGCCGCA
Source organism: Clostridiaceae bacterium (assembly GCA_012839385.1). GTDB lineage: Bacteria > Bacillota > Clostridia > Saccharofermentanales > DTU023 > UBA1046. The sequence continues at coordinate 27,741 of DUNL01000218.1, read as the reverse complement.
CTATTTTACGATTGGTTCCCAAGACGGAAGGCTCAGTCTTTTTCAAAGGTATTGATGTCTTTGGTCTTAGTCGGTCTGAGCTAAGGCAGATGAGACCACAAATGCAGATAATATTCCAAGACCCTTTCTCCAGCCTTTCGCCAAGACTTCCTGTGGGTGAGATAATTGGTGAGGCTGTACGAGAGCATAAGCTGGTGCCGCCGGATGAATTTGATGATTATATTGATCAGGTTATGATTGATTGTGGTCTACAGCCCTATCATCGTAACCGCTACCCTCATGAATTCTCAGGCGGTCAACGTCAGCGCATCTGTATTGCCAGAGCCATTGCTCTCAAACCGGACTTTATTGTAGCTGATGAACCGGTATCAGCGCTTGATGTATCCGTTCAGGCGCAGATAATAAATTTGATGATGGATCTGCAGGAAAGTCGTGGTCTGTCCTATCTCTTTATTTCTCATGACTTGTCGGTTGTCGAACATATCTCTAATATAATTAGCGTTATGTATCTTGGTGAGCTGGTGGAAACCGGTGGCAAAGAGGATATTTTCCGCAACCCCTTGCATCCTTATACTCAGGCTCTATTTAGCGCGATACCGGTTCCCGATCCTGACTATAAGGCAGATAAGATTCCGCTGGAGGGAACTATTCCTTCGCCGGTAAATCCTCCACCGGGCTGTAAGTTCCATACCCGTTGTCCTCAAGTTATGGAAATCTGTAAGCAGATACCTCCCCTTGCCTATGAGGTAGAGAAAGAGCACTTTACAATCTGTCATCTCTATAGAGGTAGTAAATTGGCAGATTATGAAACCAGAACAGAAGATAGTCTTGAAGAGTCGGAACAGGTTGCGGAATAAGAGTAATGTTTTCAGAAATGAAAAGATAGATGGAATGTCCTATGTTAAGAGAAAAAGATGAATTAGATGATGGTCGTGTGATTGTAGATATGGACGTCGAGGGAATGCCCTGGACCAGACCTTCTATTTTCCAATCAGCTGCCGGCAGGTTCGCCCGAGAAGATATTCGTGAGCTGCGAAAAAAACGTCTGGATCGCGAAGCAAGTGGACTCGCTTCACCTGCGCAGGAAATGTCTAAGGAAGATATAAAACAATTTACACGTAATTCTTTAGTGGCCGCTCTTTTAATTGGCGCTGTCTATATGGCCGGGCTAATCTTGTTTATCTTATTTTGTATTTATGTCTGGTTTCGCTGATCTTAAATTGTTTGCTTGATGCGAGGCGGGTCAAATATAAGTTACCCGCCTTTTTATAGCTACCGAGCCGGAGTAAGCTTAATGACCACGATCTCGGGCCGGTTGTAGAAACGCAAGTGAGGGGCTATAGTACCTAATCCACTGCTGACAAACAGATATTTCCCATCCTTTTCGTAGAGACCCTTAATATACACATCTTTTTTCTTTAGTTCGGGGAACCATTCTTTCAACCATAAAGCCCCCACAAAAGGCAGACGAATCTGACCGCCGTGTGAATCTCCTGACAAGACGAGGTCGAAACCGGCATCTTGGTACTGAGGCCAGTTTGGTACATGCGCTAAGAGGATACTAAACAAAGCGGGATCAGCTTCAACCGCATTGGCTAAATTATAGCTGTCCCAAAAGTAAACAGAGTTGATGCCGTAGAGCTCTATCTCGGTATCGCCATAGCGCAATATATCGCCATTAAACGCGAGAATATTGATACCGAACGCTGAAAGTTGAGCATGGAAATCTTCGTTGTAATCATGTTCTCCGGTAACATAATACACAGGCGCTTTATCTGCCGCTAAAGCTTTCATCAATTTGGTAGCAGTCTCACGACCGCCCAAATCGGCATTGCTGAAAAGATCACCGGTAACGAAGATAGCGTCCGGAGCTTGCTGACGAATCTTCTTGATTAACCTTTGATTATCTTGGCCAAAGCTTTTGGCATGCAAGTCAGATATCTGCACAAAAGTTATTTCGTCTTTGATCCTGGGATCAGATAGTTTCAAGGTAGTTACCTTGAGAGAGTCCAGATTAAAACGCCAAGCGAAGAGGCCAAGCAAGGCTAATATAAGCAAGGTTATGAAAAACCTAAATAAAAAACTTTTCATGCCTCTTTGTGTTGATCTTACTCTGTTTTTCATGCGCATTCACTGTACTCCAATAGACGCGTTTGTCATGGTAACTTTCCTTACTTACATTTCACGAAGATAGGATCATTCTATCTCTAAGTGGATGGTATGTCACTTTGTCTTAATCCGATTTCAACAGGGTAAAAGAAAAATTAAGACAAGCGAAATCCGAATTGTTGCAATTGAAATGTAGATCATTCTGATGTATTGTAATAGTACATATAAATTAGTGGTGAGATTATGCGAGAATTTGACGTGCAAATACTGACAGCAGCTGTAAGCAAAATGGCTTATGAGAGCTGTATTTTTTTGCCTCCGGACGTACAATCACATCTAGAAGCCGCCAGAGCGAGAGAAGATGGTATAACGGCTCAGGCCATCCTGTCTGATATTTTGGAAAATGCTGCTCTGGCTCGTAGTGAAGCTATTCCTATCTGTCAAGATACCGGTATGGTTATTGTTTTCTTGAAAGTGGGCTTGGATGTTCATTTTATGGGCGACCCTTATGAAGCTATTCAAGAAGGTGTGCGTCAAGCTTATGTGCGAAATTATCTACGCAAATCGATTGTCAGCGATCCTTTGCGGCGAGTTAACACCGCTGACAATACCCCGGCTATGATCTATACCGAACTAGCGCCTGGAGATAAAGTTGAATTGCGTCTGGCTATCAAAGGCTTTGGCAGTGAGAATATGAGCCAGCTTACCATGCTCAGACCTGCTGATGGTGTCGAAGGCGTTAAACAATTTGTTCTGAAGGTTGTGCGCGAGGCAGGTCCCAATCCTTGTCCGCCTGTAGTGGTAGGTATCGGTATCGGTGGCAACTTTGATAAAGCCGCTTATATTTCTAAGCTGGCACTCATGCGGCCGTTAGGGCAAAGTCATCCTGATCCCTATTACGCGAACTTAGAACGAGAATTGCTTAACCTCATTAATGAGTCAGGACTGGGGCCAATGGGATTAGGCGGACGTACAACTTCAATAGGAGTGGCAATTGAGACTTTGCCGACACATATTGCCGGGCTACCGGTAGCAGTCAATATTAACTGTCATGCCACGAGACATGCTGAGGAGGTTTTATAAATAATGGAAAAACGGATTAATACTCCTCTGACGGAAGCTGTAGCGCGGTCTTTGAAAGCAGGAGACAGGGTTCTACTTAGCGGAACAGTTTATACCTCCAGGGACGCGGGACATAAACGCCTTGTCGAAACGATAAGTAAAGGGGAAGAGTTGCCGTTTGAATTATCAGGAGCGGTGCTATTTTATGTGGGTCCAACACCGCCGCGGCCAGGCCAGGTTATTGGCGCTGCGGGACCAACCACTTCATATCGGATGGACCCATATACGCCAATATTACTCGAAAACGGGTTAAAAGGAATGATCGGCAAAGGCTCGCGCAGTGAAGAAGTTGTCGCGTCTATCAAGAAAAATGGAGCGGTTTACTTTGCCGCTGTTGGTGGCGCGGGAGCTCTGCTTTCTCAACGGGTAATCGCTTCGGAAGTGATTGCCTATGAAGATCTAGGTACAGAAGCGTTGAGGAGGCTTGAAGTTAAAGAATTCCCTTTATTTGTAGCTGTTGACTCTGAAGGTAGGGACTTGTATTTGCTGGGACCGGATGAGTATTTACAACAACAGGGTGAAAAATAGTAATGAATCCTGAATCCGCTATCACAGAACATAATATGGAAATACCTCTCTACCAGAGGTTGGCCTTAGAGGTCTCGGGACAGATCAAAGCCGGTGAGCTTCAGGCTGGAACACAACTTCCTACTATTAGGGAATTTGCCAGAGAAAAGCAGGTTTCAATCGGCACGGCTAATCATGCCTATCAATTGCTGGCAGATTCCGGTCAGATTGAGATGATTCAAGGTAGCGGTACCTATGTCGCCACAGTTGCTGTTGGCGAACAAAGGAGCAGGAAAGAGCAGGCTCTGGAGGCTATAGATAATATGATACAAAGCCTCCTGGAACTTGATTTTTCTTTGCGGGAGATCCAAATTTTCTTGGAGTTAAGAATGCGACAACAGGAAGAAAGATTCAGGAATGTATGTATCGCGATTGTAGGTGAATCACCTGAATTAAGGTCGGTGATGCTTAACAGCCTGGCTAATATCCCGAATGTAGATTTCGTTCGTTTTCTACTCTCCGATTTACGAGAACAACCCTTTAGATTGGCCGCGGATTTTGATCTCGTGGTCTGTGAAGAAAAAAACAAAGCTGAGTTAGAACAGATGGTCAGAGGCAAAATACCCGTTATGCAGCTCGCGCTTACTCTGTCCCCTGTTACTGTCACCGAACTAAGTAGTATACCTTCTCAGGCACAAGTAGGTATACTCAGTTTTAGCCATACATTTCTCGACAGGATGGTTGAGGATTTCTCACACTATGCCAGCCTGAATACAGAGATAGAAAAATTTCTTCTTACTGATTCTGAAGATTTTACTAATTTCCTCATGAGGCAAGAGCTGGTGCTGGTACCAACTCATTGTACTGAATTTATATCGCGTAGAGAAGAAGAGAGACTAAGGGCCGCTACACATGAGCATGTTAAGCTTCTACGCTATGATCTACGTGTTGATCGCGGGTCATGGTTATATATTTCGGAAGCCTCGGCAGCTATCTATAAAGAAGCTAAACAAAAACTGAAGCGCAGATAGGGGATCAAGATGGACAAGAAGCATTTAGTTATTGGAGTAATCGGAGCGGATGTGCATGCGGTTGGTATCAGGATTCTGGAATACGCTTTCCGTGAAGCAGGCTTTGAAGTCACTAATTTAGGTGTAATGGTTTCACAGGAAGAATTTATTGCCGCCGCAATAGAGACTGCTGCCGACGCTATTTTAATATCTTCTCTCTATGGTCATGGTGAATTAGATGTCAGAGGCATGAGAGACAAAGCGGATGAGGCCGGCCTGGAAGGCATTTTAATGTACGTAGGTGGTAATATAGTTGTTGGTAAACAGCCCTTCTCAGAAGTTGAGAAAAGGTTCAAGAAGATGGGTTTCGATCGTGTTTTTGCTCCGGGGACTCCCCCTGATGTAGACATTTATTATTTAAAAAAAGATCTGGGAATTCTTACAAGCTCCGAGAAAGAAGCCGGAAAACTTATTGAAGCGCAAAATGCCAAGAGAGAGGAGTTGACATGAAGGCTGTTCTCCTGATCGATTTTGGCAGTACCTATACTAAATTGACCGCGGTTGATCTGGACCAAGCGATTGTACTTGGTAATTCTACCGCCTACACTACTGTCGCCACCGATATCAATGACGGACTTACTTTGGCTCGGGAGAAATTGGAAAAACGAATAGGTAATATTGAATTTACAGATCAGATGGCCTGTTCATCTGCTGCCGGTGGCTTAAGGATGGTAGTATCAGGACTCATGCCCGAACTAACAGCTGAAGCGGCAAAAAGTGCCGCTCTGGGAGCGGGCGCTAAAGTAGTTAAAGTGTTTTCTCATGAGTTAACTGAAAGTGATTTAAAAGACATTATGGCCATAGATCCGGAGATTTTTCTTTTGACCGGAGGAACTGATGGCGGCAACCGGAAAGTTATTCTCTATAATGCCAGACGACTAGCTGAGACCAAGTTAAAATGTCCCATAGTTTACGCGGGGAATCGGACTGCTGCCGATGAAGCCCGAAAGATCCTGCGTGATTATGATATTACTGTTTGCCCTAATGTAATGCCTAGGCTTGGCGCCATCAATGTTGGGCCCGTACAAGAGAAGATTCGTGATCTGTTTCTGGCCAGAATTATCAAAGCTAAGGGTTTGTCAAAAATAGAAGGCCTAATATCCGGAATTATGATGCCTACTCCGCAAGCAATGCTTAAAGCGATGATTGTCCTGGCGGAAGGCACAGAAAAAGAAGATGGTATCGGTGAATTGATGGCCATTGATTTAGGTGGCGCTACGACGGATATTTATTCTATCGCTAATGGTTTCCCTTTGTCTTCCACAACAATAGTTAAAGGTTTGCCGGAACCATATGCTAAAAGGACAGTGGAAGGGGATTTAGGTATGAGGTACGGGCTCTCGGGAATAGTTGAGGAGGCGGGTTTAAATAAATTGGCAGAGCTGTCCGGACTTAGCGTTGATCGTATAGAATACTGGAGTTCAGCTTGTCAGGAGAATCCCGCGCTCTTACCGAATACTGACGAAATGGAAGCCCTGGATTATGCTCTTGCCAGCATGGCCATAAAAATCGCCAGCGGCAGACATGTGGGTAGACTGGAGGAATTCTATACTCCGCTGGGAGCTGCTTACGCTCAAACAGGTAAGGATCTGAGATCTGTCAGAAAAATAGTACTCACCGGGGGGGCTTTAATTTACGCGCGCAAACTCGCGGATATTTTAAAATTTTCCCTCTATGATCCTCAAGAAGCCGGGATATTAAGACCGGAACGAGCTGATTTCTTAATAGATAAAAAATATATTCTTTCAGCGATGGGCGTACTATCGGAAAGATGTCCGGAGACGGCAATAAGAATTATGAAAAAGGAGTTACTTAATGAGTAATCTTACAGCACAAAAGCTTAGTATGGACGAATTCAGCGCCGTCCAAAATGAGGTTCTTTCTCAATGGCCTACCGGTCGTGATGTTGACTTCAATGAGGCAGTAGCCTACCATCAATCTCTGTCCGCCGGGAAAGTTTTTAGTCATAAATTGAATCAGGCGAAAGAAGAAGGCACGACATTGATCCAACCGCGAGCAGGCGTGGCTTTAATACCTCAGCATATTAAACTATTAACTTATCTGCAGGAAGAAGGTGAGGCGGATCTGCTTCCGACAACTATTGACAGCTATACGCGCCAGAACAGGTACAAAGAAGCAGAAATAGGTATTGAAGAGTCAGTGCGTGAGAACAAGTCAATGTTAAATGGCTTTCCGGCCGTAAATCATGGTGTGTTCGGCTGCCGACAAATTATTGATAGTCTCGATATCCCGGTGCAAATCCGGCACGGGACTCCGGACGCCAGACTGCTGACGGAAATATCCTATGCCGGAGGCTTTACCAGTTACGAAGGAGGGAGTATCTCCTATAATATACCCTATGCCAAGTCGGTGCCTTTAGAGACGACAATAAGAGATTGGCAATATGTAGATAGATTGACCGGATTATATGAAGAAGCCGGTTGCCCGATTAATCGTGAACCATATGGTCCTTTGACCGGAACCCTGGTTCCACCCTTTATTTCTCACGCGATCGCTGTGATCGAAAGCTTATTGGCCGCTGAGCAGGGGGTACGCAATATTACTGTCGGCTACGGACAATGTGGTAATTTAGTGCAGGACGTAGCCGCGATTCAAACTCTACAATCCTTGACCGATGAGTATCTGCGCCGTTTCGGTTATGGAGATGTCAATGTAACAACAGTACTGCACCAATGGATGGGCGGTTTTCCTCAAGATGAGGCTAAAGCCTACGCCGTTATTGCCTGGGGTAGCTCGGTAGCGGCCTTGTCTCACGCCACCAAGGTTATTGTAAAGACACCTCATGAGGCGATGGGCGTTCCTACCAAGGAGGCAAACGCGGCCGGTCTACGCACGACGAGACAACTGATTTCTATGTTGGGTGAGCAAAGCTTGAACACCTATAGCTTGAAAGACGAAAAAGTTATTATCGCGGCGGAAACCAGAGCGGTATTGGAAAAAGTGCTGGAGCTTGGAGAAGGCGATGTCGCCCAAGGCACAATCAGGGCTTTTGAAGCCGGTGTCTTAGACATTCCCTTTGCTCCCAGCCGTTTTAACGCCGGCAAGATGTTGCCGGCCAGAGACAACGAGGGTTGTATTAGACTTTTCCATCCCGGTAATGTTCCTTTACCACCGGAGTTGCTTGATTTCCACAAACAGAAACTGGAAGAGAGGGCAAATTATGAAAATAGACAAGCCTCGTTCCAGATGGTCATTGATGATGTTTATGCTATCAGTAAAGGGCGACTGGTAGGCCGCCCGCGCTGATTACTATAAAATTCTATAATATTTTTCTTAAGGAGAAGAGAATGAAAATTAAAAAAATGGTTTGCGCCCCCGGTTTAACAGGATTCTACTTTGATGATCAGCTTGCTATCAGGCAGGGAGCTGTCGCTGATGGAGCTCGCTATATTGGTGAACCTGTAACGCCGGGTTTTACCTCGGTGCGCCAACCCGGTGAATCAATTTCGGTGATGTTGCAATTGGAAGATAATCAAATTGCCTGGGCAGATTGCGCCGCGGTGCAGTATTCCGGCGCCGGTGGCAGGGATCCGCTCTTTCTCTCATCTGAATACATCCCGGTAATTGACAAATATGTCGCTCCCCATTTTGAAGGCAGAGAAATTACGACTTTTCGGGAAATGGCCGCGGAACTGGATGATATCAGAGTTAATGGTAAGAAGCTTCATACGGCGATCCGCTATGGAGTAAGTCAGGTTCTGCTCCATGCCGTAGGACTTAAGAATAATAAGTTGATGTGCGATGTTATCGCGGAAGAGTATGGTTTGAACGTTGCCGATGAGCTGATTCCGATCTTTACCCAATCAGGGGATGACCGCTACAACAATGCCGACAAAATGATTATTAAGGGTGTTCCCGTTCTGCCGCATGCTCTGATCAACAATGTAGAGACTAAGCTAGGCAGAGAAGGTGAGCTTTTGGCGGAATATTTGCATTGGTTAGTTAAGCGTATCAGAGAGATCCGACCGGAGGAAAGCTATCAACCGATTATCCAAATCGATGTTTACGGTACTATAGGTTTGGCCTTCGGCGTACATAATATTTCCCGTATAGCCGATTATTTAGCTGAGCTGGAAGAAATCGTCAAGCCGTTTAAGCTTAGAATCGAGGGTCCCATTGACGCCGGAGATCGCGATTCTCAGATCAAATGCTTATCAGAACTGACCGCGGAAGTTGACAAGAGAGGCTTGTCAGTAGAGTTAGTGGCTGACGAATGGTGCAATACAGTTGAGGATGTTATGGCTTTCGCTGACGCTAAAGCCGGACATATTATTCAGGTTAAAACTCCTGACTTGGGTGGTCTAAACCACACCATAGAAGCGATTCTCTACTGTAAGGAGAAAGGTATCGGCGCCTATCAGGGTGGAACTTGTAATGAGACAGATAGATCTACCATGATCTGTGTCCAGGTCGCTATGGCGGTTCAGGCTGATCAGATACTAGCTAAGCCGGGAATGGGCGTTGATGAGGCGATCATGATCGCCTATAACGAGATGCAAAGGATAATTGCCCTACGCAAGTCGGGGGTTCGTTAGATTACTATGCTAGAATAATTCCATAAACGATGAAAGGAGCCGCGCTATGTCTTATTCGGCCCGTATGCAGAAAAATCATCTTTACAGTGTCTTATTATCTCCACGCGGTATGCCGCGTCTGGCAGATCAGGGCATGCAGATCGCTCAGCAGTATTTAAGTCCTTTTGATCTTTTAATTGGACTGGTAGGTGATAGTGGCTCCGGTAAAAGTATTTTGATTAAAGGTATGTTTCCGGGTTTAGAGTTGACTAATGATGATGAGGGGGTAAATGTAAGACCGTTGCCTATTATGGATTTAGATGATACAGGCTTTTTTAGCCCCCACACTTACCATTTAGATATTCGCTTTGAATCCGCTTTTTACCAGATGCATGAGTTGGCCAGCGCGATCAACGAGGCGGTTGACCGTAAAAAACGCGTAATTGTAGAGCATTTCGATCTTATCTATCCTTATCTGGGCAGAAACGCTCATCTGATGTTGGGTCTGGGGGAGGAGATTATTGTTACTCGTCCTAATATTTTCGGGCCGGAACCGGACCATGTGAAAAAAATTGTCTATAAATCTATTCCCTACCGCAGGATGACCCATACAGCGGAAGATTTAGTAGCCTATTCTTTGTCGGACTATCGGGTATATCGCTACGAACATGCTGAGGTTCGGCACGGCTTCATTCTTTCCTTTGATGAAAAACCGGAGATTGATTTGCGTGAGCTCGAAGAAAAAGTTAAGGATTTAATAGCGGAAGATCTGCCGGTATCGTATGTGGATGATACCCATATACTAATAGGCGATCAAAGGCATTTCTGTACCGGCCCGAGAATGCATGTCGAATCTACGGGAGAAATCGAGAATTTTAAGCTATATCACGAGTTTATCCGTGATTCCATTACAGGACGCTATATGATGGTGGGCCTGGTAGCTGTTGATCATGAGTTTAAGTTAAGTGAGTTGAATCAGCTTACTTTACCGGGTTAATCGTATCTTTAAAGAGGTAATTAATGAAAATTTTGCGTGAAGCCAGTTCGGGAACACTGGAATCCAGTGATGTTTTGGTAACCGTATATCCTGCCGAAACCCTTAGTCTGGAAATAGAGTCCCCGGTTCTGGCCCAGTATGGAGACAAGATCGAGGCAACCTGCCGAGAGGTTTTAGCGCGTTTGAAGGTTGAGACGGGTGTGATAAAATTACAGGATCAGGGCGCTTTGGACTGCACTATTCGCGCTCGTTTGGAAACTGCTGTCAGGCGCGCGGCCAAGCAGGAGGACTGAAATGAGAAGATCACTTTTGTTCTTGCCGGGTAACAGTCCTGTTATGCTCCAAAATGGAGCGGTTTTGCCTGCGGACTGTTTAATTATGGACTTAGAAGATGCTGTCGCCCCGGACCAAAAAGATGCTGCCAGATTGCTTGTGTCTTCCGCCTTAAGCTCCATCGATTACTCACAGGAAATTATTATACGTATTAATCCCCTTGATAGTGACCATTGGCGCCAGGACTTGGAGACTGTAATTCCTCGCGCGCCTGATGTAATAATGTCAGCTAAGAGTTGCGTTGAAACGGTTAGACAGGTTTCTTCCGCTCTAACCGACTTGGAGAAGCTACACGGTATAGAAGTAGGTTCTACCCGAATAATTCCTCTTATAGAAACTGCTCTAGGTATTGAACAAGCCTATGATATCGCGACCGCTTCAGAAAGAGTTGTGGCTCTTTTTCTAGGAGCGGAGGATCTAGCGGCAGATCTGCGCTGCCTACGCACTAAACAGGGCCGGGAAATATTCTACAGCAGATCGCGTTTGGTTATGGCTGCCAGGGCAGCTGGAATAGATGCTATTGATACGCCTTTTACGGATGTACAAGATGATGAGGGGCTTGTTGATGATGCCACTCTGGCTCGCGGCCTTGGTTTTTCCGGCAAAGCGGCTATTTCACCACGTCATCTCCAAGCTATTAATGAAGTTTTCAGTCCCCGGCCGGAAGCGATTACCTACGCGCTTGAAGTCATGGCAGCTTTGGAAGCAGGTAAGCGCGCGGGAAAAGGAGCTGTCTCGTTACATGGTAAGATGATCGACGCTCCGATTGCCGCTCGCGCCCGCCAGGTTCTTACTGAAGCTAGAGAACTGGGACTGCTGGTAGATGATGAAAGGTCAATAAAATGAAATCAAAGGTATTAGAATCACTCAGTGAAGCTTTACAGTTACTGGAGCTTAAGGATGGGATGACCTTATCTTTTCATCATCATCTTAGAAATGGCGATTATGTCTTGAATATGGTGCTGGCGGCGGCTAGAAAGCTAGGTCTGAAGGATCTGACAATCAATGCCAGCGCGATTTTTGACTGCCATCTGCCGCTTCTAGATCTGATCAGGGATGGTACCGTGACGGGTCTGGAATGCAATTATTGCGGCGCCTTAGTTGGGCGAGCTCTTTCCCGAGGACTGTTAGAACGGCCTGTAGTTTTTCGCAGTCATGGGGGCAGACCGGCGGATTTAGAAAGAGGTACGGCGCATATTGATGTCGCCTTCGTCGCGGCACCGACAGCGGATATTTGTGGTAATCTCAGCGGCAAATACGGCCAGTCAGCTTGTGGCTCCCTTGGCTATGCTTTTTCTGATGCCCGCTATGCTGATAAGGTGGTGGCCATCACGGATAATCTTGTGCCCTATCCTTTGGCGGATTTTTCGATCGCTGAGACGGAAGTTGATTATGTGGTCGCTGTTGAGCAGATTGGTGACCCGTCCGGTATTGTTTCCGGTACAACCAGGATTACCAGGGATCCGGTGGGTCTGTTGATGGCTGATATGGCAGCGGCAGCTATCGAGGCCTCAGGATTATTGCGGGACGGATTTTCCTTTCAGACCGGCGCGGGCGGAGCTTCATTGGCTGTGGCTTATGCTCTGGAAAAGATAATGGAGCGTCAGAAAATACAAGGTAGCTTTGCCTCCGGAGGCATAACTTCAAAGTTGGTAGAAATGCACAGTTGGGGCTACTTTGAGACTCTTTTAGATGTTCAGTGTTTTGATCTGGACGCGGCGCGATCAATCAGAGACAATCCGGCTCATAGGGAGATTTCCGCCGCTCATTATGCCAGCCCGACGGCGGCCAGCGCTGTTGTCGATAGTCTGGATGTTGTAATCTTGGGCGCGACTGAAATTGATACTGACTTTAATGTCAATGTCCATACTAATTCCCAAGGCTTGATTATGGGTGGTTCCGGTGGGCATAGCGATACGGCCGCGGGCGCTAAGTTAGCGATTATTATCGCGCCTTTGACGCGTGCCAGATTGCCTTTGATCGTAGACCGGGTACATACTATTTCTACTCCCGGCTCTACAGTGGATATGTTGGTTACTCAATATGGCGTAGCGGTAAATCCGCGTCAAACAGAGCTGGCCACACGTCTGCGACAAGCCGGACTGAAGATTAGCTCCATAGACGAATTGCGACAACTAGCTGAGAAGATATGTGGCACGCCGAAAGACCTGGAACATGATGGCCGTATCGTTGCCGAAGTAAGGTATCGGGACGGTGACACCATCGATCTGATCCGACAGGTGAACTAAAGCATGTATACGCAAAAGCTCGATCTTGATTCCGCCCCGGTCAAGCAACAATGGTTGGATCTTTTGTCGCGAGCGGGCATTCGCTCGGAGCAGGTGGATGAAACCTGGGGCTTGTTTGTAGATCAGCAACTGGTAGCTACCGGATCTAGGCAAAACAATATTCTTAAATGTGTGGCGGTGGCACCTGAGTTTCAGGTAGGAAAAGCCTTTGATCAGATTGTTGCCCGTCTGTTGCGATCAGTAAAAGACTATCAAGCCGAAGTAATGTCCGAGCTTAAAAGGCGTATTGATTTCGGCGCCGAAGAATTAGTGGATATATATCTGGTTCCTGGTTGGGATAGTGTCTTTGTTTATACTTCCGCTATCAGCGCCCAGGCCTTTGCCTGGCATGGCTTTGAAACCTTGGATTTCGTTGACCATAAGTTGGTTTTCATGGAAAAAGCGGGGTCTAGCGGTGGCATTACAGCTTATCTGAATTATCTTAGACAGAGGACAAGTCTTTTTCTCGCGCGCTCGGAGTCTGGCGAGCTGTCTGAGCTTAACGCCGGATTTTATGAGCGCGTGGAAGCATCTGACTCAGGCCCGCTGCCTGATGACAGCATCTCCGCTTTGGTAATGCACGCTAATCCCTTTACTTTGGGGCATCTCTATTTAGCCGAACTTGCCGCTAAGGAGTCAAGTCTGGTTCATCTTTTTGTTCTATCTGAAGATCGTTCCCTTTTCCCGGCGGCAGACAGATTTTTCCTGGTGGAGGAGGCTACGGCGCATATCCCCAATTTAATAGTTCATCCTACCGGTCCTTATCTTGTCAGCTCAGCTACTTTTCCGTCCTATTTCCTAGAAGATGTGGAAGAAGTGACTGGCCTGCAAGCGGAATTGGATGCCAGAATATTTATGCACCATGTCGCTCCCGCCCTTTCTATTCGAAGGCGATATCTGGGCACAGAGCCTCTTAGTCGCACCACCGAATTATATAATAATGTGATGCGGGAAGTGTTCAGCGGAGAATTGGGATTGGTAATTGTCCCTAGAGTCGAGTCCCCGGATGGTCGTCCTATATCTGCGGCTAGAGTCAGGAAAGCCTACGCGAATGAAAAGTGGCAACTGTTAGCGGATCTGGTACCGCCGGCGACTCTAGCTTATTTGCGCGAACACCGCGAAATTACCTCTAATATGAATTGATCTACCAAGATATTTTCACGAGTAGAGCTAAATAGATAAAAATGACCCCAACTGAAAATAGCACAACAGAAAATAATAAATTGTGGGAAAAAGCTCACCGGGCGGCCGCTCTAGCCAAGGCGGCTCTGTTATTTGAAGTTAATCTCACTCCCAAACCCGGTCTTGTTGACCGCCACAATGTGGGTTCTCACCCTGATATGACTATCGAAATGTTCTATAGGAGCGCTGAAGTGTTGGAGCCATATTTCGCTCAATATTGGCTAATAGGAGCCAGCGTGCCTTTGAACAAAATCTTATGGAGCGTCCGTCGTCTTGGTTTAGAAGCGGAAGAAAAAATGTTAGCTACTACCGGGGGCAGGAATACGCATAAGGGAGCTCATTTCAGTCTGGCTATGGTTTTGGCAACCGCGGCCTATATGAAAATTGAGAAAGAACAGGCAACCTCTGAGTTACACCGTTTGTCGCTTTCATCTAAACTCTTGTCTTCCGTGCCCATAATAAGTGGTGATCTGATAGCAAGTGATCTGACTGGTATGAAAGATCAGGACATTAAAACAGCGGGCGAGATTAGCTTTCATCGACATCGGATAGGCGGTATCAGAGCTGAGGTTAGCGCCGGTTTTCCCACGATAACTCGCTATGGTCTTAATCTCTTGGAGATTCACGCTTTTCAAAAAGATGCTGTTAACCAAGGAAAAGTTGACTTGCTCGAGGATAGAAAACTTGCCCTGGATTATCTGATGACTTTGCTCGCTAAGGCTGATGACACGACTTTAATAAAACGTGGTGGCATTGAAGGACTGAATTATGCCAGAACCAGAGCTATTTCCTATCTGAGGAATGATGCTCAAGGTGCAAACTGGGAAAAAGCGCTATATGCAATGGACCTTGATTTCACAAACAGAAATTTAAGCCCGGGCGGCGCGGCTGACCTGCTGACGGTAACCAAATTTTCACTTTCTCTCTGGGACTGATCTTGTTCCAAAATCCTCAATTTATGATTCTATTTTAAGGTAGATAAATTGTTAATAATATGTTAATATTGCGCATGGTTAGTTAAAAATGATAATTAATATAAACATTGAGAGAAGATATTTGTTTAATTACATAATAAACTGAAAGGAATTAGTACTTTTATGGCAAAGTATATTATCAAACGAATTGGCATTATGGTACTAACCTTATTCTTTGTACTTTTGCTCACTTTTATCATTATGCACTCTATCCCGGGCGGACCTTATAGCGCCGGCAAGCGATTGCCGGCAGAGATTCAAGCCGCGATTGACGCTAAATATAAGCTTGATGATCCTTTGCCGGTACAGTTTTTTGAATATCTTAAGGGAGTAGCTAAATTTGATTTGGGGCCTTCTTTCAAATATGAAGGTATGAGTGTCAATGATCTTATTGCTAAGGGCTTTCCTATTTCGGCCTCGCTAGGAATTTTTTCTATGCTTTTTGTTTTGGCTGTGGGAATTCCCCTGGGAATCTTTTCCGCCATGAAGCGAGGCAAGTGGCAGGATACTCTTATTTCTTTTTTTACTACTTTCGGCGTGACAATCCCTTCTTTTGTGGTAGCTACACTATTATTGTACTTTCTGGCCTTTAAGTTAGGTTGGTTTCCAACTTTTGGCGTGGAGACGTTAAAGGGTTATGTTCTTCCGACTCTGGCTCTTTCGGGTTATTCCCTTGCCTATGTTACCCGGCTCATGCGCTCAAGCCTGCTGGATATTTTACGTTCCGACTATATACGTACAGCCCGTGTTAAGGGTTTATCCGAAAGCAGGACTATCGGTGTTCATGGCATGCGCAATGCCATCATTCCTGTAATCACGGTAATCGGGCCCCTGTTTGCCGGCTTGTTAATGGGTTCTTTTGTTGTGGAAAAGATTTTTGCTTTACCCGGTATGGGCCGTTTTTTTGTCCAGAGTATTACCAACCGTGACTATACAGCCATAATGGGTTTCACAGTTTTTTACTCAGCGATGTTGATCGTGATCGTTTTTATTGTAGATATTCTGTACACAATCATTGATCCACGGATCAAAATAGACGCATAGGAAGGCTTGATATGGCAGAAGCATTATCTAATAAATGGCAGCCGCTGCGTCAGGAGCAGCGAGAAACGGAGAAAATAGCATCTGAGGGCACAACTTATCTACAAAATGTTATTTATTTGTTCAGTCGTCGGAAAAGCGCGGTAATCAGTTTGATCACAGTGATTTTAGTCGTATTGGCAGCCATCTTCGGCCCCTTGTTGACCGGTAAGACTTATGACTACCAGAATTTATCACATATAAATGTTCCGCCTCGGCTGAAGGTAGTGGAAATCGCGGGTGATTACTATTACATTACTACTAACCAAAAACTGGTAGCTGTCAGTTCTGATGGTTTATTGCTGGATTCTTTACCTCGTATTAAAGATGATTCAGTTAACAAGCGCTTTGTTTATGAAATTGACTCTAAACCCTATTTCCTGAGCTACAGGCAAAATCCCCCTATCTTAGAAGATGAGAACGGCAATGTCATTGAGAGTACAAAATCACTTTGGAATAAGCAATATCCCTTGGGTACTGACGCCTTGGGACGAGATATACTCACGCGACTGTTATATGGAACGAGAATATCTCTGGCAGTGGCTTTTATAGCTACTTTAGTCAACCTCCTTATCGGCATTTTATACGGTAGTGTCGCGGGTTATGCGGGAGGACATGTAGATATGGTAATGATGAGGATCGTTGATGTTATCAGTTCTATCCCAATGAATCTCTATGTCATCCTGCTTATGGTTCTCTTTAATAACAGTGGCTTCATCAGTATAATACTAGCCTTAGGTATTGTTTACTGGGTGAATATGGCCAGGGTAGTCCGAAGCCAGATCTTGAGCCTCAAGGAAGAAGACTTTGTCATGGCTGCTCGTACTATGGGCAGCAGTAGTAGTTACATTCTTCGCAAGCACTTAATTGTCAACTGCATAGGCCCCATTACCGTGACAGCGACAATGCAAATTCCCGCCGCCATTTTTATTGAAGCTTTCATGAGTTTTATCGGCTTAGGCGTAACAGCGCCTATGGCTTCTCTGGGAACGATGTGCAATGACGCTCTTGAAACATTACATTCAGCTCCTTACCAGTTATTTTTCCCGGCGGCCGCCATTTGCCTCATTATGTTCGCGTTCAATTTCATTGGTGACGGACTGAGAGATGCCTTTGATCCCAGGGCACTCAGATAGTAGGTATTGGCGTTGACGCAAGTAAGAGAACAACTTGCTTACTGGGCGCGTAGATAGTAGAAACGAGTAAAAAAATGGATAAAATTTTGCGGGTTAATAATTTAACAACTTCTTTCATTACCAAGTCAGGAGAAGTGCAAGCGGTACGAGGTGTTTCCTTTGATGTGGGCAAAGGAGAGATTTTAGGAGTTGTCGGTGAATCGGGTAGCGGTAAAAGTGTCATTTCTTTATCCATACTTGGTGTCCTGGAAGAGAATGCCAGGATAAAGGATGGAACCGTTGAATTTGCCGGAACAAATCTTATCGGGTTAAGTAAAAAAGAATACAGAAAGATTCGCGGTTCTAAGATCTCAATGATTTTCCAGGATCCTATGACCAGCCTCAATCCCGTGATGAAAGTTGGTAAGCAGATTTCTGAGACGCTTCTCGAGCATAACCCGAATATGGGGCCCCAGGAAGCAAAGGAGAGGGCTATTGAACTGCTCAGAAAGGTACACATACCTGAGGCGCCTTCTCGTTACCACTCATATCCTCATCAACTCTCCGGCGGAATGCGTCAGCGCGTGATGATCGCTATAGCAATTTCCTGCGAGCCTGAACTGATCATCGCGGATGAACCTACCACAGCCCTGGACGTTACCATTCAGGATCAGATAATAAAACTACTCAAGGAGATGAATGCCAAGCAGAACCTATCGGTTATGTTTATTACTCACGATCTAGGCGTTGTGGCAGGAATATGCGACCGGGTACTGGTACTTTATGGTGGACTGATAATGGAAGAAGGGAAGTTAAACGAAATATTTTACAAAACTGCCCATCCTTATACCTTAGGTTTGTTAGAATCCGTACCGCGACTTGATCAGGAAAAAACACAACGACTTATGCCTATAGGTGGTTCACCACCGGATATGCTGAAGCCACCCAAAGGCTGTCCTTTTTACCCTCGTTGCCGTTGGGGTCGCCAGCTCTGCGTAGAAGAGAGGCCGGTGTTCTCTAATCTTTCGGATACTCATCGGAGCGCTTGCTGGTTGCTTCTTCCGGACGCGCCGAGTGAAGATAATCCATTTTACGGGAGGCAACTATGGTAGAAGCTGTAAATAATATTTTAGAAGTCATTTCTCTACGCCAGTATTTCCCCATAAAGGGAAATAAAAAGCAGTTTGTTCGCGCCGTAGATGGAGTAACTTTTTCTGTTGCCCAAGGTCAGACTTTCGGTCTGGTTGGTGAATCCGGTTGCGGGAAATCTACTATAGCCAAGAGTGTCATGCGTGTCTATGAACCAACTGACGGAAAGATCTTTTTGGATGGAGATGATATTACCCATCTAAGTCAGCGTCAGCTTCGCCCCATACGCAGAAAAGCTCAAATGATTTTTCAGGACCCATACTCATCTCTAAATCCTCGCATGACGGTAAAGGATATATTGAACGAACCCCTTATTGCCAATATTACTGATTTGACATCGTCCGAAAAACAGGATTTGATAGTCCGGGCTTTGGATCAGGTAGGTCTTCCCAGTTACGTTCTGACACGTTACCCGCATGAATTCTCCGGCGGACAGCGCCAGCGTATCTGTATTGCCAGAGCGCTTATTCTGCAGCCCAAACTGGTGATTTGTGATGAAGCTATTTCCGCTCTTGATGTTTCTATTCAGGCCCAGGTTATCAATATGCTGACAGACTTTCAGGAGAGTCTGGGGCTGACCTATCTTTTTATTGCCCATGATTTGTCTGTAGTACGGTATGTTTCTCACCATGTAGGGGTGATGTATTTGGGCAGATTGGTAGAAATCTGTAACAGTGAAGAGATTTACGAACGACCTCTTCATCCCTATACGCAACTCTTGCTGAAGGCGATTCCGATTCCGGATCCGGATACGGTACGAGGCAGGCCCGGAGTCCGTATTGAAGGGGAAGTACCAAGCCCCATTAACCCTCCTTCAGGTTGCCATTTTCACCCCAGATGTTCCAAGGCTTTGCCGATTTGCTCGCGGGAGAATCCCCCGTTGACAAATCTGGAGGGGGCCCATTACGTAGCCTGCCACCTTTATTTATGATGATTTCCTTTAGGAATCAAATAGCGCGGTATTGTTACCGCGACAAAACATTTTGAGGAGGTATTTACTTTAATGAAAGCGAAACAATTATTTGCCCTCTTGCTGGTAACTGTCCTTTTACTTGTAGGATGTACTACCGGTGGAGAAACGGCAGATAAGACAGAAGACAAGGAAGCTCTGGAAACAACTCCAAATGAGTTAGAGCAGGAAGAACCAGAAGCAACTCAAGGCACGGCAGGAGAGGAAGAGCCCGCTGCTCAGGTTGACGTTGAGCAGAAGCTTACTTTCGCGGTACTTGACGATCCTGACAGTCTAGACCCCAACTACACTCTTAACACTTTCGGTGGTTGTCTTTTCTTTACAGCCTTTGAGACTTTGCTTAAGTATGATACCGAGAACAACTTAGTTAACGGTGTGGCGGAAGACTATACAGTCAGTGATGATGGATTAGTTTACACCTTTACCCTACGTGAAAACGCGAAATGGTCTGATGGATCACCCTTGACAGCTGAAGACTTTGTCTTTGCTTGGAAGCGTGTTCTGGATCCTGAATTTGCTTCTTCTGCTGCCCACATGATGTATCCATACATTAAGAACGGCGAGAAAGCCTATAATGGCGAAGACGGTGTCACATTAGATGATGTTGGAATAACTGCTGTTTCTGATAATGTGCTGGAAGTGACCTTGGAAACACCTTGTTCTTTCTTCCCGTCTCTGGTCGCGACATGGACCTATTCACCTGTTTGCAAAGCAGTTGTAGAGGCTAATGAGGACTGGGCCAGAGATACAACTAATTACATTTCTAATGGTCCCTTCAAGCTGGTAGATTATAAGCTGAGTGAAGGATTATATCTGGTTAAGAACGAACATCACTGGAACGCGGACAATGTTAAGCTGGAGACTTTAAATTTTAAGATCATGCAGGATCTGAACACTGCTTTGTCCGCCTATGAAAAGGGAGAACTGGACGGCATGATTCGCACTCCTTCCGCTGAAATCCCCAATCTTCGTTCCAGAGATGATTTCCATAATATGCCTCAATTCAGTAATACATATTGGATGATAAATTGTACTTCTCCCGGCTTAGACAATCCTCTTGTACGCAAGGCGTTGAATCTCGCTATTGATCGCACCTCTCTAATTGAGGATGCTTTGCAGGCCACTTACGAGCCCATTATGGGACACGTTCCGCATGGCTATATTCAGGCTGATGGTGAGGACTTCCGTATAGCGGGCGGCGACTACGACATGCTACCAACCGCTCAGATAGAAGAAGCTAAAGCTCTTCTGGTTGAAGCTGGTTATAAAGAAGATCTATCCGACTTCCCGAAGCTGCGTCTTGGTTATTACACCAACGACACCGCTAAGAAAGTCGCTGAAACTTTACAGCAGATGTATAAACAAAATCTGGGAATTGACATGGAAATTGTCAGCGCCGAGTGGACGGTATTCTATGATCAGACCTTGCAACTGGATTACGATATCTGCGCTATGGGCGATCTGGGAACCTACATGCATCCCATGGCTTTCCTCAGCACCTATGTCGGTGACAAGCCCCCTCTGGAAACGGGCTGGAGAAATCCGGAATATGACCGTCTGGTAGAAGAAGCTGTCAAGGAAGTTGATCCGGCCAAGGCGGACGCCCTGTTGCACGAAGCGGAGGATCTCTTCATGAATGACTATCCTTTGCTTCCACTCTACAGCGGTTCGCTTCCTATGTTGATGAAAAACTATGTGACCAATTGGTATTACTCACCTGTTGGAGTATATGTCTTTGACCAAATTGAGATTGTAGATCACTAAAGTAATTTGTCGCGTAAACAGCAAGTAACTTGTTGTTTACGCTGCTTCTTACTTGAGCAATTAGTTAAGAGAAGAGGAGACCCTGAGACGAGATCACGTGTCGCGGCCTCCTCTTTTATTTGGCCTATTTTGCCGCAAAGGAGTTAAATTCTACGCACTATATGTTCTACTACAACCTTAACGCCGATCAGGATCAGGACTAATCCGCCCACAATCGAAGCAATACCGCGGAAACGTCTGCCTAAGAGCTTGCCCCACATTATCCCGGCGAAAGAAAGCAAGAAAGTTACGAGGCCAATGGTCAGGATTGAGCGTGGCATGGAGGCTTGGGTCAGTGATAGTGAGATGCCGGCAGCCATAGCGTCAAGGGAAGTAGCTATGGCTAACATGAAGAGTCGAGGGTGGGAGCAAGGGTCCGTGTTACAAGTGTTATCTTCTATAGTTCTGGCTTCCCAAATCATTTTGCCACCAATAACAAGCAACAAGGAAAAAATGATCCAATGGTCAAAGGGCTGAACATATTTCTTGAATTGGGAACCTAGAAGATAGCCTAACAAAGGCATCAGAGCTTGAAAAGAACCAAAATAGGTGGCAGTGCGAAGACCGTCTCTTAGCTTAAGGTCTGCTTTGCATAGCCCGATTGTGGTTGCCGCCACCATAGCGTCAACCGACAAAGCAAGAGCTAGCAGTAACAGTTCAATAAAGCTCACAATTCCACCTCACGATTTCATTAATTATGGCATAAAATCCGGTACAGAAAATACAGTTACTGTTTCTAAACATGCGTTACAAGATCAGCCGACAAATACATAATCACAGATTAAGAATGCATGCTACTCTAGTTTTATGCGGGGATCAGCCCTTAATAAAGCATCAATCTTTAACTGTAATTCCCGTAAAGTATGCCTTTGTTCTTTGCTGCAGATGATAGCGAAATCTGAACAGATCAGACATCTTCTCGCGGGGAGGCCCAGCTCAGAACGTTTAATCTGTTTTCCCTCATACCAGAGATCAAAATCGAACAATCGCCCCAGAGGATCAGTCTCCTCAATCTTTACCAACAAGAGTTTAATTTTTTGACGAAGGCTAGAAGGGTAGTTATGTTCCTTTGAGGCCAGAGAATTAGCTACCGCGTTGTTGACAAAATCCACTTCGGATCGCGCAGTTGCTGAAGCTGGGGTAGTATCTGTCGTCTCTCGCCCATCTTGTGGGCAGTACAGTAGCGCGTAGATCGCTTCCGGACCGGCAGCCGAACTGGTACTTTTACGGTATCTGATTTGGAGATCAGTACCAAGCAAGCTACACTCCAGTAGCTCCATGGCGATTTTAAGCAGAGCAATTGAAGCGGTAGTAACTTTGTCCGGTCCCGGGATATTTAATTTCAAGGAAATTATATAGTGCCCGGGGTAAGCGAGCTGAGCTCGTCTAATCCGGTCCGCTCTCTGTTCGCGAGCTGTGAGGATTTGTTCCAATTTCTCTATCATCCGGCTGACTTTCAGTAGCGTTCGTAAAAAATAAACTGCTATTAATCATAGATTTTTACCACGATACGGTCAATAAAAGGGCTGTCTCGAGATCTTAGTGTTCGTGACAGCCCCGGACTTATTCCTTAGGAGGGAATAGTGTCACTGATCAATTTTACATACCCATATAGGCCTGCTTAACAATATCACTTTCCAGCAGTTCCGCTCCGGTACCGGTAATGACCAGCTTTCCGTTTTGGATAACATAACCGCGATCAGCTATTTCTAAAGCTTCTTGTACTTTTTGTTCGACAAGTAGAATGGTAACTTGTTTCCTTATCATATTGATAGCTTCCAGGACACGCTCGACCAGAACCGGAGCCAGCCCCAAGGAGAGCTCATCAATCAGCAATAGTTTGGGGTTTGACATTAAGCCCCGGGCAATAGCCAGCATCTGCTGTTCACCG
The DNA here is from genome assembly GCA_012839385.1 of Clostridiaceae bacterium. Classification (GTDB taxonomy): domain Bacteria; phylum Bacillota; class Clostridia; order Saccharofermentanales; family DTU023; genus UBA1046. The sequence goes on along the minus strand of DUNL01000218.1, from coordinate 4,616 downwards.
CCGGACAATGTTTCAGCAGCTTGTTTTGAACGTTCGGCAAGAATCGGAAAAAGGTCGAACATTTCTTGTAGTCGATCCTTTTTTTGCGCTTCATCCTTGACAATAAAGGCTCCCATCATAAGATTCTCGGCGACGGAGAGCTTACCGAAAACTTGTCTGCCTTCCGGAACATGAGCGATACCGAGAGCCACTATTTTATGTGGTGGCAATTTGTCTATTCGTTCTCCTAAAAATTCTATTTCACCCGAGAAAGGCTTAACAATCCCGGAAATCGCTTTCAGCAGTGTGCTTTTGCCCGATCCGTTGGAGCCAACCATGGACACAACCTCACCGGACTTCACTTCACAGGAAAAGTCATATAATACCTGAACATTTCCATAACCGGTGTTAAGATTTTTTACTTTTAGCATGAAATTTCTCCCCCAGATAAGCTTTAATTACTTCGTCATTGTTAGCGATCTCCTGTGGACTGCCTTCAGCTATTTTTCTGCCGGAGTCCAGAACAACAATTTTATCGGAGATAGGCATGATTGCTTCCATAATATGCTCGACAATTAATAGGGTTATACCATGGTCTTTGAGCTCAAGAATTAAATTCATGACATCCTTTATTTCAGTTTGATTGAGTCCGGCCATGCATTCGTCCAGCATTAAAACCCTGGGTTTAGTTGCCAGAGCGCGAGCAATCTCAACACGTTTTCTTTCAGCGATAGTCAGATTCCTGCCCAGAATATTTCGTCTGGACATCAGCCCGGTCCTGCGCAAAACTTCCAGGGCCTGTTCTCTGGCCTCAGCGCTTCTGTTGACATGCAAGAAAGCGCCTGTCATGACATTTTCTTCCACTGTCATCTCGTTCAATGTCTTGACTATCTGAAAAGTTCTGGCTATTCCCAGTTTACAAATTTCATGAGTAGGACGACCGGTAATATCAATTTCCTTGTCATCCTCATCATAATAACTTACTCTTCCTGAGAAAGGCTTATAAAAACCGGTAGCGCAGTTAAAGAGGGTGGTCTTTCCTGCTCCGTTCGGGCCGATCAGGCTGACAATATTATTCTTTTCGATGTCGAAGCTGACGTCTTCATTCGCTAACAATTCACCGAACTTCATGGTAAGATTGCGAATCTCAATTGCGTTACTCATGCGTCACCTCCGGATTTGTCTGTAGCTGTATTAGCGGCTTCTTTTAGCGAGGACTTTTCCTTTGCCAGTCGCCTCTTATTTACTATGTCGTCATAGATGCCCATGATACCACGCGGCTGGTAGACAACGACTACGACCAACAAAATACCGAAGATAATCAGGTTAATTCCTGAGGCGGTACCGCCCAAGAGACGCCGCATCGCCAGATCCAGCGCGTAATATATGATGGAGCCGATAATGGGTCCATATACATTGCCTATACCTCCCAAGACAGTTACCAGCACAAAAATCATGCTGACATCTAAGGAGAAGACATAACTGTCAACATATTTGAAGAATTGCACATACAATCCGCCACCTATTGAGGAGATGGCCGCGGATAGTATCATGGCATAGACTTTGTAGTTTTGTGGATTGATGCCGATAGATTCCGCTACTTCGTGGCTCTCGCGAATCGCTTTCCAATAAAAGCCCATTTTTGATTTTTCCAAAGATCGACAGAGGATGAAGATCAGGACAAATAAAATGAGCGTAATATATAGGAACGGCAAACGATTTCTGACATCAATGGCCAGCCATAATACTTTATTTTTCGGGCGGAACAATATTTTTATCCCGTCACCGGCGCCGACATATGTCCAGACGCTGAATAAGGTGCGCAATATTTCCGCTACTGCTAAAGTCGCGATAGCGAAATAATGTCCTTTCAGCCTGAAAAGCTGATAGTTTATCAAGAAAGCCAGGATTACGGAAATCAGGATACCTACCAGCATGCCGACCCAGGGTACAATATCGTATTTGTTGCCCAGAACAGCGACGGTGTAAGCGCCGATACCGAAATATGCAGCGTGACCAAAACTAGTTTGGCCGGCGAAACCGGTAATGAGATTCCAGCCTTCGCCAACCATGGCATAGATGAGGATATAGATAATGATATTATGTATATCTGCATTTTTGCCAACAGTTAGGGGCACGATGATGAAAATTGCCAACAGAACTAGGGCAAATACATTCTCTTTAAATATATTTTTTATCTTTACCATCCGAACAACCCCTTTGGACGAATCTGCATTACGATCAGGTAGACAAGGAATATAACAGCGTATTTAAAGGATGTTCCCAGAAAATATCCGCCCATTGCTTCCATAACACCCACGATCAATCCGGCATAGAGCGCGCCCTTGATATTACCGAAACCGCCGAGAGCTACTATTACGAACGCTAATACACTATATAGGGTACATGAGCCGGGGGTAATCGGTGTAAAAGGAACCATCAAAGCCGCCGCGGCGCCAACACAGGCACCTGACAAGCCGAATGTAATTGCGAAAATTCCATCTGTATTAATGCCCATGAGCTGGGCGGTTGATCTATTTATCGACGTGGCTTTTATCGCTACGCCCGTTTTTGTTTTATTAATAAATGTCAGAACTAAAAGTGTTAGCGCTAAACTGCCGATGGCAGCCGCCAGGTAATCATGGCGAATAAAGAAACTGCCAATCTTTATGGTTTTGCTACCAAAAATAGTATTAGTGACATTCTTATAATTTGCCGTAAAGATCATCTGCGCCAGGTTTTTAAGTACCATGCTGAGACCGAATGTGGCCAGCAGAGCTGTCAGAGCTGAGGCTTTGAGAACTCTTTTGACAACTACGAAGTAAGTAAAAACACCTAACAGGAAGATAATCGCCGCGGCGACTGGTAAAGAGATAAGAGGATCCAAAGAGAATAGACTCCACAAGCCGAAAGCTGTGTACATTCCCCAGAGGAGCAATTCACCATGGGCAAAATTAATAATATCCATGACTCCCCAGGTCAGAGTTAGACCGACTGCTACCAACGCATATACAAAGCCGGTCATAATTCCATTAATAATAACTTGTAATAACACTTAGGTAGCCTCTCTTTCCGATTCTAATTAGGAGTTTTCTCCCGGCCGCGCGACCGGGAGAAAACTCAGAAAGTTCCGCTTACTATTTGTTGACAATCGGCTCGGCTGTTACATATTCGTCAAGTGGATATACTACTTGATAGACACCATCAATCAACTGAGTGATAAAGGATGCCATATGAGTGTTCTGGCCATTGTCATCAAAGGCTATTTTTCCTACTGTCAGATAAGGCGCGTCAAAAGTATTAGAGCGCAAAGCCTCAATAATATCGGCGGGATCAGAGCTTTCCGCTGCTTCCATAGCCTGAGCCAGGAGAATTATCGAAGCGAATTCTTCCAATGCGGGTCCATCAATGTCCAAGCCTGTGACAGCCTTGTATTTTTCGTTGACATATTTGAAAACCGGCATTTTTTCAGTGAGTACAGCGGCGCTGGCCTGACCACCGGCATAGTAGTTGACACCAAGTTCCTTAGCGACATCAGCAAAACTGGCATCCTGGAAACCGCCGCAGTAGCACATGATCATCTTTGGTTGATAACCGTAAGCATTATAGGCTTGGGCGAACATGGTGAGGTCGCCAATGTAGGAAGCGTGGAAGACTGCGTCGGGCTTGGCGTCAATAACCTGAGCAGCTTCGGTATCCGCGGCAGTAATTGATGGCTCATAGGATACCTGAGCTACAACTTCAAAACCGTATTCCGGCGCGTATTGAGCGAACATTTCATCGGCGTGAATGCCGTAGGCGTTATTGATATAAGCTATGGCGACTTTTTCAATTCCGGCGTCATACTCATCATTGAGTAATTGGAGGAATTTATAGAATTCTATAGTTTCCATTTCGTCATTAGCGGCTATGCGATTGAAAATTGAGGCAAAGTCATAAGTCTTACCGTCAGTTAAGGACGCAGATGAAGACGAGCCGCAGATCATCGGAACATTGTATTCTAGGGCCTGCGCCGCTACGGCTGCTGAAAAGCCGGAAGCGTAAGCGCCGGCGATACCGCTGATATCCTGTTCCAAGAGATTAGTTGCTTCTGTTGAGGCGATGGTCGCGTCAGATTGACAGTCACCAAATAGAAGTTCCACTTTAGCGCCATTTAAGGCCGCGATACCTTCATTTTTAGCTAGATCCCAATCCAGATCATGAGAGTTGTTGATTAGGTCAACTGCTAATTCCATCGCCACTTTCAAATTAGCTCCGGTTGTAGCCTGACTGCCTGTTAGTGGCAACACAGCGCCCAACTTAACTACATCCGCGTCTCCCGCTGTATCTTCTTCAGGGGGCTCCTCGCTTTCTTCGTCAACAGTTGTCTCCTTGATGTCTTCTCCGTCATCAACAACTTCGTTTTCTTTAGGCTGATCTCCGCCTGCTTCATCTTCTTTTGGCTTATCCCCGTTACAGGCGACAAGTAGCAATGCCAGGATCAATAGAAGAATAATCCCTACTTTGCTTTTTGATTTCATGTTAAATACCTCCCAAAATTTATATTACTTACATGAAATAAGCTATTAAACTGCTAAATAAGAAATTTACATTTACTTAACCGTCCTCAAACATTATAACTATAAAGGAGGAGGTGT
>DUNL01000113.1 GCA_012839385.1 Clostridiaceae bacterium | reverse complement strand
TTTAATGGCGCAGAATCATTATACTTGCCGGGCGGTAAAGACCTAGTAAGGGCGAATCATGCGGCTGTGGTGGAATTGGCAGACACGCTGGATTTAGGTTCCAGTGCGAAAGCATGCAGGTTCAACTCCTGTTGTCCGCACCAACATGAGTGGTGCTTCAGTAGCAGATGACACCACTCTTTTTCTTGAAAGGATAAAAATGTACGCTTATTTGGAAACATCTTCCCATGATCCCGCCTTCAATTTGGCTTTTGAAGAATATTGCCTGCTCAATCTGACTGAATATCCGCGGATTATACTGCTATGGCAAAACAAAAATGCCATAATAATTGGTCGTTATCAGAATGCTATCAATGAAGTAGATCAGCGGGCGGTAAAGAGTCAGGGAGCAAAAGTAATCAGACGCTCTACCGGTGGCGGCGCGGTTTATCACGACTTAGGCAATCTTAACTATTCCTTTATTACTCCCGCTCATGGCCTTACGTCAGTTGACCTGGCAACTGTAGCCCAACCCCTGATAACCGCGCTAAACAAAATGGGCATCGGAGCTGAAGTAAGTGGCAGAAATGATATTGTTCTGAATGGTTATAAAATATCCGGTACCGCGCAATGCCTTCGTAAAGATAGACTTCTTCATCACGGTACCTTGCTTTACTCTACAGATTTCAGCATAATGTCGAAACTACTTACAGTCGACACTACGAAGCTAATGTCTAAGGGTGTTAAGTCAATAAGTAGCAGAGTAGGCAATATCAAAGATCTTATGTATTGGGACAAATCCATCCTGGATTTTTGGCAAGAGCTGCGAGCTGCTTTTCCTCAATTACATCAAATATCTTTGTCTGAAAAACAAATTTCAGAAGTGAAAACCTTGGCCCAAAGCAAATATTCCAGTTGGGAATGGAATTATGGTAAGGCGCCCGGGTATAGTATTTTTAATTCTAAGCGTTTTAGCGGCGGAAAAGTTGAAGTAAATCTGGAAGTTAAAAAGGGAATAATAAGCAATATCTCCATCAGCGGAGATTTTCTGGGACTGGTTCCACTGCTAGACTTGGAGCAAGCGTTAATTGGTTTGCGATACGAAAGAGACACCGTGGCTTTAACCTTAGCCGCGATGCCTCTCTCTCTATACTTAGGTTCTATAAGTACAGATGAATTTTTAAGCTGTCTGTTTTTTGAATAAAAATCGGGGCAAATCATATGGCCATAGTGACAGGATCGGACGATAAGTACATATATACAATCGAAGGGAATTGTATTGACGCTGTAGATACTCGTCGGTGTTGAAGAAAAAGGAGGCATTGTAACTCTATGATGAGCTTAACACGCCTCCTTCTCAGTCCAATAATTTCTTTTACTTTTTAACTATGCGTCAGACTCTGCCTTTTTCTTGTTAAACTCATCTTTACAGGCTTGTAGCAAATCCGGCTCATATAAAAGTTTGGTAGCTACTAAAGCCAGGGCAGTCGCTCCCACAGTTAAAGCTTTATTTCCCGCGGGAGAAATAGTCGCTGCCGCCATTTCTTTGCTATGACCGACAACGTCATCTTCACAAATCTTGATTGAACCTTGAATAGTTGGACATACATATGAAACCGCGCCGACATCAGTTGAGCCGCGAGGCGTATAATTTATAGGTTGAATCTCATCAAGGCCAAGGGCGACAAATTCCGCTTGGAGTAACTCCGCGAGTTTCTCGTTTAACAAGGTTTCGCCATAGGGGCATTCATAAATTGAATGTTCTACTGTACAACCACAAGCAGTAGCTGCCGCTTCCGCTCTTCTAATAGCGTCCTCTGTCATTTGCAGAGCCTCAGCCATACTGGGTGCTCGAAAATAGTATTCAAGTGCCGCGTATGCCGGAATTACATTAGCAGCGTTACCGCCATCAGTAATAACTCCATGGATATAACAATCTTTCTTTAAATATTGCCGCTGAAAATTAATCGAAGTAAAGGCAAGAACAGCCGCGTCTAGAGCGGATGCCCCTTCAAAGGCTCGACAACCATGGGCATTCTTACCATAGAACTCAAACTTTACCGGATTCAAAGCCAAGGAGGCCGCGCCAAGACCATTCTTTGTACCTGGGTGAAGCATCAGAGCAATGTCTACATTATCAAAAATACCGGCCTTCACCATCTCTATTTTGCCACCAAAAGTCTCCTCGGCGGGAGTGCCGACCACTAGAACTTGGCCACCTGTCGCATCGATAACTCCCTGCATAGCCTTGGCGGCCAACATGCTGATACCGCCAAACAGATTATGTCCGCAACCGTGACCAATATCCGGCAGAGCGTCGTATTCCGCCGGGAAGGCTATAACCGGACCGCTATTCTCCTTGCCGTAAGAGGCTAAGTAACCGGTAGGCATCACCAGATTCTTAGTTACATCAAAACCGTTATTTTGGAGCCAATCAGTCATGACATCATGGGCATAGTACTCTTCTCCTCCCAGTTCAGGCCTATCGTACAAAGACCGAACTACATTCTGTACAGAAATAGCATTAGTCATTACCGCTTCTTTAATTAAGTCACGACTTTGCTGCTGAGATTGCTTCATATTAATTGTCCTTTCCAATTATAAAAATACTATTGAATAAATATTATTCAATAGCTTTATCACGCATAGCTTTGGCTTCTTCTACCCATTTGTCTAATAATCCCGCTGAACGCGATTCCTGAATCACTTCATTACACAGAGCAACCAAAGAGGCATACTCGTCCCCTAACGGAAAACCGATAACATTTGTAGAATACATTTTTTCAGGATCAAGATCGAAACCGTCTTGCGGTAGAATTATAAACTCGGTAAAAGTAGTTAGTAGGGGCTCAGCAGATTCTGTAGATACAACTACAGCATCCAGATCACCGGCATTAAGCGCCAGCGCAAGAGCATCCATTGTAGCCAGTTGTTTTATATTCTTTTCATCGGTTAGTTTAGTAGCCATTTCATATTGGACTGAGCCGGCCTGAGCGCCAATGGTCAAACCCTGCTCTTTCATTGCTTCAAGATCGGTATATTGTTCTGCCTTGCTCTTAGTGGTTAAAATACCTTGATACCCTGTCGATGTAGATCTCTGGTATCCTTCTGAGAATTGCATAGTCTTTTTGCGTTCCTCAGTAGCAGCGAAGCCTGAAATTCCCATATCAACCTGACCGGTTTGAACATTTGCCAACACACCGTTAAAGTCGGTAGCTTTTATTTCCAGTTTGACACCTATTTTGTCGGCAATTGCTTGAGCCAATGAGATATCGCTCCCGACAATTTGCTTTTTGTTATTGTCGTCTAAAATATAGAATTCATTGGGAGGAAAATCCGGGGAAGTTCCTACAAAGATAGACCCTCGCTTCTTAATCTCAGCTAGTTTATCGTCGGCTGTTTCTTCCGGCTTATCTTCTGGATCAGCGGGTGTTTCTTCCGCTTCACCGTTAGCGGCGTCACCGTTGTCCTTGGTAGTTGGCTTATCGCCTTTTCCGCAAGCTGAGATTAAAAGAGAGAAGACCATCAGCAAGCAGATAAGGCTTAGAACTTTTTTCATAGTTTTTCTCCTTTTCTGTACCGAGTTGAACTTTTGCTAACCCGGCGTTTTCAAAATATATTTACATCACCTTGCTAAGGAATACTTTTGCTCTTTCACTTTTTGTATTATGAAAGAATTCCCGCGGTGTTGCGTCTTCTAGAATTCTGCCTTCATCGAGGAAAATTATTCTGTCAGCGATTTCTTTGGCAAAGCCCATTTCATGTGTCACTAAAACAGTAGTTAAACCACTATGCGCCAGATCAGCGATAACCGTTAAGACTTCCTTGATCATTTCCGGATCTAAGGCTGAAGTCGGTTCATCAAACAACATCACTTCCGGCTCCATGGCTAAAGCGCGAGCAATAGCCACCCTTTGTTTTTGCCCGCCGGACAACTTGTTAGGATAGGCATGTACTTTATCTGTTAAGCCTACGCGATCCAAGAGGGCAATCGCCTGCTCTTCCGCTTGTGACTGCGACGTTCCTAGCGCCAGTCTCGGCGCCAAAGTAATATTTTCCAGTACGGAAAGATGGGGGAAGAGATTGAATTGCTGAAAGACCATGCCAATTTTTTCACGAACCGAGTTTAGATCTGACTCTTTCTGTTTTTTGGCATTGACCTCAATGTCGTGAAAATATACGGCCCCTGAATCAGGGACTTCCAGTGAATTCAAGCAACGCAAAAGTGTAGACTTACCTGAACCGGAAGGACCTATTATAGCCACTACTTCACCGGCCTCTATCTCCAGATCAATCTCCTTCAAGACCTGGAGATTACCTAATTTTTTGGATATTTTAACTGTTCTTAAGATCGACATTTAATTTCCTTTCTAGCTGACGCTGCAGGAAGGTCAACACTGAAGTCAAAATCAGATAAATAAGAGCAATAACAATCAATGGCTCAAATACCAGATAGTTCCCTGCTTTGACAATATTGCTGGTATACATCACATCAAAAATTCCTACTGTCGAAACGATAGAACTTTCTTTGATCATCTGTATAAACTCATTACCCAAACCCGGCAAAATTACCCGTATGGCTTGGGGAATCACAATATGTTGCATAGTCTGCCTGCTACTCAGTCCCAGAGAGCGAGCAGCTTCTGACTGCCCTTTATCAATAGCGTCCAACCCACCTCGTAAAATTTCCGCCACATAGGCGCTGGAATTGATGCCTAGGGCGATAACAGCTGTGCTAAATTCACGAGTACCAAAAACCGAGCTATTAATTGGTAACGGGGGGATTACTATACCGATAATAGGCAAACCATATAACCATATATACAATTGAGCTAATAAAGGTGTGCCTCTGATAAACAAGGTATAGAATTTAGCCAACATCGAGAGAGCGGTAAATCGTGATCGCCGAATCAAAGTGACAACAAGCCCTAATATCGAACCCAAGGCTACAGTGACAAGAGACAAAACAATCGTCACCCCTACCCCCTCCATGAAGGTCGGGATCCATTTGACCATACGAGAAAAATCGATAACTATCGATGCTCCTATCTGAATAATCATTAATATACACTTCTCCCTATCTTAAAAGTCATAATATTAGGTTACCTCTTACAGACGAAGGCGCTTATAAATATAGTCTCAGGATATCCCGCTCTTGTGTAGCCCTGTCTTTTCTTATTTTAATTCGTAATATTGAATAATTATATACAACCAAATCAATCTGTCAAGTACCGATCTTGATATTTTTCATAATTTTCTGATTGACCGTGAATAATATAGGCAGTTACATAACAACTACAATCTGAAGCTAGTAGTTTATACGCTTCCGGAGCATAGAATTTATCTTCCTCCGCTAAAAACTCTTTACGTAAAAAATTAGTGAAATGCTTACAGTTGAATAAACATGTTAACTACAAGTATTAACTAAGTTAACTATTAACATTAACTCTAGTTTGTAAAGAATATTTATGATTAAATACTGATAGCAAGTAGAGGAATTCTGTTGCTATTTTAGCCTAAAACAGCTTATTGGGTTGCTAGTCACGAATGAGGTGGACATACTTGTGGCTTTACTAATGTTAAATTATAAGATATTATAAATTTTTATTAGTCGTCTGCGCAAAATTTAATTTTATCGGCGACTGGAATGGAGGAAAAATGAAAAAGAAATGGATCCTATTAGTATTGTTGCTGGTCATCTTTTCGCTAGTAACCGCTTGCGGCAAAAAAGATGATACCGAGGAAACAGCAGCCGAGCCTGTCGATGATACCACTGAAGACATTGTCGAAACGGATGAAGCGGAACCTGTCGATGATGAAGAACCAGAAGCAGACCCTGAAAACGGAGATGAAGCGGAACCTGTCGAGGATGAAGAGCCGGAAGCAGACCCTGAAAACGGAGATGAAGCCGGAACAGACGATAGCTGGACCAAGATTGAAGAAAAAGGCAAGATTGTGATGGGACTTGACGACAATTTCCCGCCCATGGGATATCGTGATGAAAATAATGAGATTGTCGGTTTTGATGTTGATCTGGCTACAGAAGTCGCGAGTCGACTGGGCGTGGAGCTAGAACTATTACCGATTGACTGGAAGATGAAACAAAATGAATTGGATGCTGGCAATGTTGACCTGCTCTGGAACGGTTACAGCTTCACTGAGGAAAGAAACGAAGACAATACTCTTTCCGCGCCCTATCTGGCCAATGATCAGGTTGTCGTTGTCATGAGCGCCTCCGGAGTGACTGATTTAGCCGGTCTCGCGGACAAGACTTTGGCTCTGCAGGAAGAATCGTCCGCCGAACAGGCTCTTGACGCCGCGGAAAAATTCAAAGCATCTCTCGCCGATATAGTACCCTTCCGAGATAATGTTACTGCTTTCTTAGATTTAGAAAGTGGTAATTCGGACGCGCTGCTGATTGACAAAGTGGTAGCCGAATATTATGTGTCCCAGAAAAATGAGGCTGACTATATGATTTTAGGTGAATCTCTGGCACCTGAAACATATGTTATAGGCTTCCGCAAAGGAGAAGTAGCTTTCAAGGACAAGATCGAAGAAACACTGCGCGATATGAAAGCAGACGGAAAACTCGCTGAAATTGCCACAGAATGGTTTGGAAGCGACGTTACAATCTTTGAATAAATGAGTTGGCAGGAAGTGGTAAAATTACTGCCGGCTTTTTTAGACGGCACTTGGGTAGCTATCAAGCTATTCTTTATCACGCTAATTTTTTCCATGCCACTGGGACTACTTTTTGCCTTTGGACGTATGTCAAAAAACAAGTTGCTAAGCGGCTTAATTGGCATATTCCAATATATTATTCGCGGTACGCCCCTGATGCTGCAACTGGTATTTGTTATGTATTTCCCATCAATCCAGTTGGGCATCAGCGGCTTTAGCCGCTTTACCGCGGCTTGTGTCGCTTTCAGCATTAACTATGCCGCCTATTTTTCAGAAATTTATCGCAGTGGAATAGAGTCAATTCCCAAGGGACAAGTCGAAGCCGCCCGTGTTTTGGGTTTTTCAAAAAGCAAAACTTTCCTGCGTATTGTTTGGCCGCAAACATTTAAAAGAATCTTACCACCACTGGGTAATGAATTTATGACCTTAGTTAAAGACACAGCCCTAGCTACTGCTATCGGTATTATTGAATTACTACGGGTCGCGCAAAACCATATGAACCGTAGTGGTAGCATGGTGCCCATTGTTGTCGCTTTAGTGTTCTACCTGATTATGAACGGGATTGTTAATCTCTTCATGAATGGTCTGGAAAAACATTATGATTATTATAAAATCTAAGATAGCAGGTAAAATATGTCTGACCAAGATAGAATGATCCTTCGCGTTAAAGATGTGTGTAAATGTTTCGGTGAGCTGGAAGTTCTCCGGGGCATCTCGTTTGAATTGCGCGAAGGCGGTATCTTGGCAGTGATTGGACCATCAGGGTCAGGAAAATCGACTTTACTACGCGGTATTTGTCAGCTAGAGCAAATGGATAGCGGCAGCATCGAAATCTGTGGTGAAAAACTATTTTATACGGATGAATCCGGGCAAGCAATTTACGCGCACCCCACTGTTCAGAAAGCGCTACAATTAAAACTGGGTATGGTATTCCAAGTTTTCCATCTGTTCCCTCACCTGTCTATTCTGGAGAATATTACCGAGGCTCCCATACAAGTATTAAAAAAGAATAAAAAAGAAGCTCGAGAACAGGGAATGCGCTTACTATCAAAACTAGGGATGGCTGACAAGGCTGACGCTTATCCTTATCAACTTTCGGGCGGACAACAACAGCGAGTATCTATCGCTCGGGCCTTAGCGTTAAATCCCGCCATACTCTGCTTTGACGAACCAACTTCCGCCTTGGATCCGGAGCTGACCGGAGAGGTCTTAAAGGTAATGTTGGAATTAGCCCGAGAGAATATGACTATGTTAGTTGTAACCCATGAGATGCGCTTTGCCGCTGAGGTTGCTGATCATGTTATTTTCATGGATGAAGGCGTAATAATAGAAGAAGGTACGCCATCACAAGTATTTCACAATACCAATCAACAGCGTACCAAACAATTTCTGCAAAAACTAATGGGCTGAGAGCCGTATATTAAATCAGGGGGTAGAGACCTCACCTAGGGCTATCTCAATATTCTCCCGCATCTGCTCTATAGTCATAGAACCGACAACTACTTTACCAACCACTTGTCCTTGGCTGTCTACAAAGAAAGTAGTGGGCACGGCAGATACCCCGGCTAGAATCGAGCTAATAATTGATTCGCTGGCCAGAATATTAGTGTATTGAATATTGGCGTCTTTAACCATCTTCTCAGCGGTAACCAACAAAGTCTCATCCGGATCGTCCTCACTGATATCGCTGACAATGCCCATAAAACCTACCTCTTTATCAGCATACTCTTGCGCCACTAAGGCCAAATCGGGCATTTCCTCCAGACAAGGAGGGCAAAAAGTAGCCCAAACATTGACCAAGGTCACTTTATTCTCCGCTAAGATGCTTTGATTTACTGTCTCGCCTTTAAGATCATTAGCTTCAAAATACCATAGCATCTCATCCGTTTTTTCACTTTCGCTGTTAGCGCTTGGCGATTCCGTCTCCGTCGCCTCAGTAAGTGTAGCAGTCTCGGAAACAGTCGGTTTCTCGGTGGTTTCGACTACAGTCTCTGTACTTACGGTATCAGCGTTCGTTTCCGCCGGCTCTTCTTTAGCGCAACCCCAAACAAGGGTCAGCATAACTAAAGCCGTAGCAAACGCTATTAATTTAACTAATTTATTATACGAAGGCTTCATCTTGTTGTACCTCATCTCTACCTATGGACCCTAGTGTATGTCCGGACGATTGATATTTGATAATTCATTTTAGGGGATGGAAAGAGGGAATAGCAAAGTAAAGGCAAATGCATGCCATATGTTACTGATCAGGGTCGGATACCCTCTCGGTTTCAGCGTTGTTCCGGCAGGAGATTTGTCTGTAACGGTCGTGTCGCTAACTTGAGAGACGTTGGCATGTTCAGAACATAATATTTAGAAATGGTGTTCTATTCATCAAGTTTAAGAACACTCATAAAGGCTTCCTGGGGCACTTCGACTGAACCCACGTGCCGCATGCGTTTCTTGCCTTCCTTCTGTTTTTCGAGTAGTTTCTTCTTACGGCTTATATCGCCGCCATAACATTTGGCGGTTACATCTTTACGATAGGCTCGCACAGTCTCACGGGCAATGATTTTGCCGGCGATCGCTGCTTGAATGGGAACTTCAAATTGGTGACGAGGAATATTCTCTTTAAGTTTTTCAGTCATATGGCGCCCACGCGCGTAGGCATGGTCCCGATGCACGATAAAGGTCAACGCGTCTACAGGTTCATTGTTAATCAGGATATCCAGCTTAACCAGGTCGGCAGGAAGATAGTCCTTGAAATCGTAGTCAAGCGAGGCGTAACCGCGTGAACGTGACTTGAGAGCGTCAAAGAAATCATAGATGATTTCATTCAAAGGCATATCATAAATGAGATTAGCTCTGTGGGCATCCAGATATTCAGTTGTTATATAAAGTCCGCGTCGTTCTTGGCACAGACTCATAATATTTCCTATATATTCCTTAGGCGTCATGATAGAGGCGCGCACTATAGGCTCTTCTATGGCCTCTATTTGCTCCGAATCAGGCATGTTAGTGGGATTATCTAGTTTAACCACACTGCCATCTTTTAAGCGTAAATGATATTCAACTGAAGGAGCAGTAGAGATAAGATCAAGATTAAATTCTCGTTCCAGACGCTCCTGAATAATCTCATAGTGCAAGAGACCCAGGAAACCGCAACGGAAACCAAAACCCAAAGCCGCTGAAGTCTCAGCGTCAAAAGAAAGAGCCGCGTCATTGAGCTGTACTTTTTCCAGCGCGTCTCTTAGGGCCGGGTAATCCGCGCCGTCAACCGGATACAAGCCGCAAAACACCATCTGCTGCACAGGTTTATAACCCGGTAAAGCATGGGAAGCGGGCTTATTCTTCAAAGTTACGGTATCACCTACCGCAGTATCTCTGACATTCTTGATGCTGGCCACTATATAGCCGACATCTCCGGCAACCAATTCCTTAGCTTCCATAAATGATCCGGGATGAAAGTAACCCAATTCTGTGACGACAAAATTCTTACCGGTATTCATCATAAGAATTTCATCGCCTACTTTGACCGTGCCTTGACGAATATTAACATGTACGATCACGCCTTTATACGTATCGTATTGAGAGTCAAATATTAAAGCCTGCAAAGGCGCGTCCGCGTCACCTGACGGTGGAGGCAATTTCTCCACGATCTGCCCCAATACATCTTCTATACCGATATCCTCTTTGGCTGAAACCAAAGGTATAGATGAAGCATCAAGTCCGATCACTTCCTCTATTTCTTGCCTTATTTCATCAGGCCTGGCAGCAGGTAAATCTATCTTGTTGATAATCGGTAAGATCTCGAGATTGGCGTCAATGGCGAGATAAGCATTAGCCAAAGTCTGAGCCTCAATGCCTTGGGCGGCATCTACGACCAGGATAGCTCCGTCACAAGCTGCCAAAGATCGTGATACTTCGTAATTAAAATCAACATGGCCCGGGGTATCAATTAAATTGAGGATATATCTTTCTCCGTTCAGCGCTTGATAATTCATGCGCACAGCCTGGGCCTTAATAGTTATGCCACGCTCTCTTTCCAAATCCATATTGTCCAGAACTTGACTTTGCATCTCCCTTCTGGTTAGAACCCCTGTGTGTTCAATCAGACGGTCTGATAAAGTCGACTTACCGTGATCAATATGGGCAATAATGCAAAAATTCCTTACATTTTGCATCTTATATGTCATCAAAGTACTCCTTTTATCTATCTTAATCAGGGTCTACCAAAACGACTAAAGGGATAGAACCTGATTAGCACTTCTCCCATGATATCTTTCTTGTTAACCGGGCCAAAGTAGCGACTGTCCTGGCTTTGCGACCTGTTATCGCCCAAGACATAATATTCGTCAGCGGCTAATTTCACTTTGCGAAAATCATCGACAATGGGTCTTGTGACAACATTCTCGGCTAGATAATCTTCCGGCAAAAGTTCGCCGTCAATGTAGACATGACCTTCTCTAATCTCAACGGTTTCGTGCGGTAAACCAATTACTCTCTTCACGATATAAGTATCGGGACCTTGGTGACTGAGATAAGATCTACAGGTAACAATGTCACCCCTCGCGATCCCGCCAAAATGGCGACTTATCTTTTCTACCAACAGTTCATCCCGACTGTATAGCGTAGGTAACATAGAATCTCCAAAAACTGTATTCCGCTGCAGAACAAACTGTGAGATCAATAGTCCGATTACAAGCCAAAGAGCAATAAAGCGCAACCAGGAAAAAAAGTTTTTGCGTTGAGCGTCTGCCTTGGCTCTGTAATCAGCTTCAGAATCAGTTTTGTTTGTCGGGTTGGCGACAGACGGATAGGCATTGGTCCTACTTTCGTCTTTAGTATTGTCATGAGAATGATGATTATCTTTGTCTAATACCACTGCCATATACCTTTGTCAGAGTTTCACTCAATTCCAGTTTGTTCTACTCCATCTAATTCTATTAAGGGCAGGTCACGTAAAATCAGACCCAATTCTTCCAATTGCCGTTCATCAACAGCGCTGGGGGCACTAGTCAAAAGGCAAGAAGAGTTTTGCACTTTTGGAAAGGCAATTACCTCTCTGATACTGGACTGTTCAGCTAATAACATCACCATGCGATCAAGCCCATAGGCTATGCCACCATGAGGCGGCACTCCATATTGGAAAGCCTCCAGTAAAAAGCCGAAACGCTCTTCTACCACTTCAGGTCCAAGACCCAACAGCTTAAACATCCGCTTCTGTAGTTCTTGGTCATGAATACGGATACTGCCGCCACCTAGCTCTACGCCATTAAGCACAATGTCATACGCCTGAGCTCTGACTTGCTCCGGAGCGGTCTCCAAAAGAGCCAAGTCTTCCTCCAGAGGAGAAGTAAAAGGATGATGCACCGCGACCAGTCTTTGATTTTCATCATCATATTCAAACAGTGGAAACTCCGTAACCCACAAGGCTTGCCACTCTCCCGCCGGAATGAGATCCAGTCTGCGAGCTACCTCTAGACGAAGTTCACCTAAGGCCGTAAGAACCGTGTCATTATCTTTGTCGGCTATTATCAAGATTAGATCATCCGGACCGGCCTGACAGCGTTCGGCAAAATTATTAATCAACTCAGGGGTAGTAAATTTTAAGAAGGATCCGCGCGGTTCCGGGGCAGGAACTAGCCAAGCCAGGCCTTTGGCGCGGTAGGTCTTGACATATTCGCCCAGACTGTCAATTTGCTTACGGGACAGGCTTGACCCTTCGGGAACAGTGATAGCGCGGACAGAGCCACCGGCGTCCAGAGCTGAGGTGAAAACCATAAAATCACTATCGGCTACCAAATCAGACAGATCACAAATCTCCAGACCAAAACGTAAATCCGGCTTATCTGAGCCAAATCTGGTCATAGCTTCACGCCAAGTGAGGCGGGGCAATGGCAACTTCAGGTCAAAACCCTTGATCTCCGAAAAAATACGAGCCAGAAACTTCTCATTTATCGCCATAATATCTTCTTGATCTACGAAGGCAAGTTCCAAGTCAATCTGCGTAAATTCAGGTTGGCGGTCAGCGCGCAGATCCTCGTCACGAAAACAACGAGCAATTTGCAGATAGCGATCATAACCGGCCAACATGAGAAGTTGCTTAAACAATTGAGGTGATTGCGGTAAAGCGAAGAAACGACCATTGAAAATACGCGACGGCACCAGATAATCCCTGGCTCCTTCCGGTGTGCTTTTAATCAGCAGGGGAGTTTCTATCTCCAGGAAGCCTTCCTGATCAAAAAACTCACGAGTTAACAGCGTAACCCGATGGCGAAGCAGTAAATTCTCTTGCATGGGCGGACGCCTTAAATCCAGATATCGGTACTTGAGACGCAGAGCTTCGTTAGCCCCGGCATCATCTTCTATATAGAACGGAGGCGTCTTCGCGGTAGACAGAACGCGTAGCTCCTCTACGCATAACTCCAGCTCCCCGGTCTTCATATCGGGATTGACAGAGCTACGTTTTCTCAAAGTTCCCCGCGCCGCCAAGACATATTCACTTCTAACAGTAAAGGCTTTCTCGCGCGTCTCCTCCGGACTGCCTTCATCAAACACGAGTTGAACTTCACCGCTTCGATCACGCAAAGTAATGAAAATTAAAGACCCCAAATCCCTGTGTTTATGACACCATCCCATCAGGGTCAATTTCTCACCGATCATTTCGTTAGTAACTTCAGCGCAACGACAACTACGTGTCCAGCCGCGGATTGTATCTGTCATAAAAAATCTCCTAAGTAAATTATTATCTATTCCGGCAAAAGAACAAATATCTACACCTTATGCCGCACTATTATACAGTATTAGAGAATATGTTTCACGATTTGGACCGGCTCTGAGCTGAGGCTGACCGCTACCTTTTCAGCCACAGTAAAACCAGCCAGGCGCCCCGAAAAATATGGCAAAACGGCTCCGCTTCACTAATTAAACATATTCGCTTCTGAAGTGGTCTGTTGCTTTTTCAGCCACGGAAAAGCCAGCCAGGCGCCCCAAATAATAAGAGCCAAAACGGAAATAGCGAGGCCAATTCTCAGTCCGGGCGTTTTGTAAATAATTTCTACTCTACAAGGACCGGGCGGTACACGTAGGCCGATCATAGAAACAGATTCTATGATCTCCGTCTGTACGCCATTGATATAACAAGAAAAACCCGGGTCATTAGGAATGGAAATCCATACTATCTCTTCATTAGCAAAATTATAGTCAGCTCTAAAGCCCTTATTGTCATAATTAATGTGTAAAGGTACTTTTTCAGCCCTTTTCTTAACGGCTTCCTGCCAAGAAATTAAGTATTCTTCAGTAGGCAGCGGTTGCAAGATATCCTCTATCTTAACTATGTCATCATCTTCTACTACAAAAGCTTTAAGCAAAAGTTCGCGACGCTTATCTTCCGCTCTGTTATCAAAATCGGATCGCGAGATATAGTATTCATGAGCGAAACCTTGGCAGACAGAAAAATTATTGCTTAACACCTCTATTCTTTCTAATCTGCCTTTATAAGTTGACTCCGGTTGTAACTCATAGGAAGTCGACTCAGAGTCAATGAAATCTAGCGGACGTCTTTTTAAGATATGGGAGACCGAAAGCGCCGCCGCTAGAGGTAAAGGTTCTTCTACAATCTTGGTACTGACATAACGCGGATTGCCGATAGCCTCATAAAAGGAAAACAGTTGGGGCGATATTGTGGAAATAAAAGAGTTAATTGAGGGTACATCAGCGTATAGGGAGATATTTGAGCCCCGCCAGTCCGACATCAGCCTGTAGCCTGGTTTTATAGAAGGGAAGTGACCTGAATCCTCAACAAATTTTTGTTCTAAAAACGGATCCTCATTCTTTTGAGTTTGATGTTCCAGGAGCATGGCCAGCGAATACCAACCTGTAAGGATTGAAAAAACAATTACGCCCAGTAACAAAGCCACGACTCTAACAGCGCTGTCGCGACACAGAATAACAATCACCGCGGTCAGAAAATACCCCGCTAAGCTTAGGACTAGAGTCTTTAAGAAAAGAACAGGTTGAGAGAGCAAATCTGTCTTAGCGAAAGATAAAAGACTGATCATCGCGATCAATAAAGTGGGAATCACAAATAAACCGTTAAAAGCTTGTGTCTCCTCTATCTGTCTCGCGGACAATAAGGCCATGATCAAAATAGGCATATAATACCAGCGGGCAAATAAGTAATCGCTAAACAGGTAAAATATGCTGTTCAAAATAGGCAACAAGGCCATGATCAAACATAATACAAGCAGTTTTCGCAGCCGACCGCAGGATGTCTTTCTCTCAAAGAGCATCGTTCCACCAATCAGAGGCAAATACAAAGACATACCGTAAAAATTGCTCTTGATAAAAGCTGAATTATTGTACAGAACTTCAGCGGGTAACAAGAATTCCTTAAGTAGAGCCGGATAGCGATTGGGCGTGAAGAAAGTTCGAATTATCTCTCCTATGGTATAAGCATTGCTGCGCGGATTATGAACAATAAACAGCAGGGACGGCACCAGCAAAACCGCCGCCATAGCTACGCCAAAAACTCCTTCGATCAGACAGGCCAAAAATATTTTAAGCAAGCGCTTTTGCCGAGACAAAGACCTACCATACTGAAAAGCGAAATATAATAAGATAAAGACAACCTGTCCTACAAAAAAGAAATAATTAGTTAGGGCGTTGAGACAGATTACTAAAGCCAGTACCCCTCGCCTATCTTCAAGAATCTTTTCATCAACTGCCCATAATAACAAGGGGAAAAGCGCGATTACATCATGAAAATGATGATACATTATATGTAAATGCGAAAAACCTGAAAAGGCATAAAGCAAGGCTCCCAATGAGGCCGCCCAAGACAATCTCACATATCGCCTGATAAAAACATAAGCCGTTACAGCCGCTATCATATATTTGAATATGAAGAGCCAAGCTACTAAATAGGGGAAAGCGGAGACGGGAAACAACAAAGTCAGCCAGAAAAAGGGACTGCCGAGATTGTAAAAGCCGAAGGCGCCTATGAACTGAGTACCCAGGTCAACGGAAGGGTCAAAACCAATTTTCCCGCTTTTGATGACCTTCAGGGCGTGCAGATTGAAAGGGATCTGTTGATCGTTAAAGTCTCCTACCAACCAAAGCTTAGGACCATTTCTAATTAAGGCAGGTAAAAATATCACCAGCGCGACCAGAAAAGCTATTCCCGCCGTATATAAAAGGGCTCTGCGCTCCAGTTTTTTAGCAGAACCGATCTCGCTTGCGTCAGCGTTAAGCAGATATTTTCTTTCCTCGTCCTTTATCATTCAATAACTGTTTACCGGACTCCAAACCTTCTCGGAACTGACTTAAAGATGTTGAGTAGCAAGAAAGCGACGGAGCCGGACTCCCACTTTTCTCGGAAATTACACTTATTCTTTTCGCCTCAACAGTTTCCAAACCTGAACCATAAATAAGTCAGCCCGATCCGGATTGTTCCTGAAAGCTCAATTAATTCACTTGATAAGTTTACCAAATTTGAAAGGTAACAGCTATGGAGATGCTCAAAGCTTTCATCTAAAATTCATAAGAAAAAAGTTCCCAAAGAATTTTTTTACTAAAAGTCATTTCAACTCCTGACTAAGTCTGTTCCTGCACATATGGTATAATCCTGGAGGCAGTGTGATTTTCTTTGGAATTGAGGTAAGATTATGCGGCTCTTAGCTATCATCAATCCGACCGCGGGCAGAGAAGTATTGCAGAAAAACATTCGTGAAATGCTGTCTAGCCTCTGTAATCATGAAATGTATAGTAAAGTTGAGCTCCACGATACGCAAGGTTTAGGACATGCGTATGATCTGGCCTATCAAAGAGGGAGGGCATATGATAGCATCGTTGTCGTAGGTGGGGACGGCACTGTCAACGAAGTGGTAAACGGCTTGATGGCAGCCGGTCACAAAACACCGATAGCAATTGTAGCGGCCGGAACCGTTAACGATTTCGCCGTGGCGATGAGTCTACCAACGGAAATAGAAGAGATCCGCGACATGTTGCTGCAGCCACGCACTCTCATGATTGACCTGGGTAAATGTGGCAATGATTACTTTTTCAATGTTTGCGCCGGGGGCTTACTGGCAGATGTCGCCTATCGCACAACTAGGACCAGTAAGACTTTGTTAGGGCGCCTGGCTTATATTCTCAACGCGGCTGTGGATCTACCCATCAGGCTCTTCCAACCTCTAAACTTAAGCATTGAAACCGACGACGAGAAAATTGAGGGGCCGATGTATTTATTCATGGCAGCTAATACCAGAAGCGTGGGTGGTTTTCGCACTATCGCTCCCGACGCAACGCCGGAAGACGGCCTGTTGGATATCATAGCGATCCGCGCGGAAGGCCCTATGATTATCGGCTCTATGGCTACACTGATGCTGAAAACTTTGAATAGCAGTCATGTTGAACACCGTAATTTTTACTACAAACAATCGAAAAAAGCGACTGTGATTGAGCTGGACACTAAAGAGACCTTGCTTGACATGGACGGTGAGCAAAAAGGCAATCTACCGGCTACCATTGAAGTCGTACCGTCCGTGATCCCTCTGCTTGTACCCCATAACTACCCTGATCACAATTAATATGTCGAACGCTATTGCCATAGTCCACAACTCAAAGATCAGTCCTCCCTATCCAACTGCTCCAGTAACTCCAGATAATCTGTGGTACTCTTATCCAGTTCTTGCAACAGAACGGCGTAGTTCTCATAAATGAGTGGTGAAGATTCCTTTGTGAAGGAAGCTTCCAGCTCCGCAATTTCTTGTTCCAGTTCGGCGATCACAGTTTCCAGCTCACCAAGCCTTTGTCGCTTAGCGGCAGAGCGACGACGTACAACAGCTCTATCCCTCTTACAGCCGGACTGCCCGGCGACGCCTTCGTCATCAATAAATTCTCTACGCGCGGACTTATTGATTAGATTATTATCTATAAGCTCTCGACCGCGGTCAGCCCTGGCCATGCCGCGCCAGCTACTGTAGGAAGAATACTCTCTAACTTCTGTACCGATAAAACCCCAGATCTTGGTCGCGATCTTATCAACAAAATAGCGATCATGACTTACGGCCAGGATAGCCCCGTCAAAATCCAGTAAGGCCCGCTCCAGAATCTCTCTGGAAGTAATATCCAGATGATTAGTAGGTTCGTCCAAAAATAAAATGTCCGGCCTTTGTAACAGGATCTTGCACAGAAAAAGTCGGGCTTTCTCACCGCCACTAAGTACCGCGACCTGTTTAAAAACTTCAATATCACGGAAACCGTACCTGGCTAACAAATCACGAATCTGTCCTTCCGTGAGTTGCGGTTCTTCCTGCCTAACCTCATCTATCAGAGTATTATCTTCCGCTCTGAAATGAAGAAGTTGCCCCATATAACCAATCTTAAATCTGGGATTGAAGCTAATTACGCCGCCGGAGGGCTCTAAATCCCCCCCGATTATATTTAGCAACGAAGATTTGCCACAGCCATTCGGTCCACAGATCAGAACTCGATCATCAGCCATGATCCGACCCTTAAAAGCGGTAAATAAAGTTTTAGAGCCATAGCTGAGACTGATATCTTCCGCTTCCAAGATCAGTTCCCGTCCGGTTTTAATCTCTGAGGCGCCGCGAAAAGTAAAAGTAGCTGTCGTTCTGTGCTGTACCAATCCACTTTCAATCTCCTCTATCTGCTTTTCCAGCTTATCAGCCTTTCTTTCCCGGCTATGATACTGATTCATCTTGCGATGGGAAAGCATCGTTTGCGCCACTTCCCTTTCATGATCCAGGGCTTGTTTTAGACTTTTTAGCTCTCTGGTCCGAGAAAACAGTGTAGCCTCCTCCACTTTCTTGAAATGTGAATAATTACCGTTACGCTTAGTCAGTTTTCCCCCAGCTATTAAAGCGGTATGGGTAGCGATATTATCCAGAAAGCTTCTGTCATGTGATATCACTATTACAGTGCCGGAAAAAGATTTGAGCCAAGCTTCTAGCCATTCAATGCCATCAATATCTAGATGATTTGTGGGTTCATCAAGTAGTAAAAAATCCGGGCGCCGGATTATTATATGAGCCAAAGCAGACCTCATTCGTTCACCACCGGACAAAGAGATCAAAGGTCTGTTTACTACATCAGTTGATAAGCCTAAGCCATTTAGCGCTTCCAAAAGTTTGGGCCTAAAGCTATATCCACCCAAAGCTTCAAATTCCGCTACAGCATACGAATACTCTGTGGACAGTTGTGACAATCGCTCCGGATTAGTGGCCATTTTCTGTTCGAGCTCCCGCATTAACTTTACTGTCTCATCATAAGCCGGATGAGTTAAGCAATTAGTGTCCGGATCCGGCTCTAATTCCAACCTTTGCGGTAGATATCCCGTGACAGTACCTGACGCCAATTGCACCAGTCCCCGATCCGGGGTTTCCAGACCAGAAATTATTTTCAGAAGTGTACTCTTACCGCTTCCGTTTTCACCGGTCAGCGCCAGTCGGTCGCCAAAGTCTAAACTTAGCGACAATCCGTCCAGAACCTTTTTCCCAAAATAGGTTTTTTGAATATTTTCAATTGTCAGAATGCTCATTAAAATTAATTCTATCAGTTTCTTGTCGGCAAAGAGGATTAAACTGGGGCAACAAAAAATAAATAGTTAACTCATATAAAAATAAATTCTCACAGATACTTGATCGCAAGCCGTTTAGTATGGTAGCATACCCATGTTGCTATTTAGAGATTGCCGATTAGTGTAATGGTAGCACACCTGACTCTGACTCAGTTTGTCTGGGTTCAAATCCTAGATCGGCAGCCAAGAACAAAACCCCTGCGACATAAAGATTACAGGGGTTTTTGTTTTTGTTAAGTTTAATTTTTGGCTACTAACTACTTTCAGGCCAAGGCTTTGCCTGCTGACTCACCGGCAATAATACCGCTGGCAAAGGCAAAGTGAAGATTATAGCCACCGGTATTACCGGCCACGTCAAGAACCTCACCGGCGATATATAAGCCGGGACAATGCTTTACTTCCATCGTGTTAGCATCTAGCATTTCAGTAGCAATCCCGCCTAAGCTGATTTGAGCTTGCTCATATCCCCTAACGCCCGTGACATTAAGACGCCATGATCTGAGTGTGGAAATAGCTAAGTCAATCAGGAGAGCTGAAGGATTCTCTTCTCGCCCCCGATCTTTAGGGAGTTTTGCAAATTCATTTCGCAGGCTGTGACCCAGATGCTCTGCCAGACGTAAAGGTAGCAAGCCGGAAAACAACCTGTCCGCTTGGCGCGGGCTAATTTGCCCCAATCGCTGCCAGAGCTTGGCCCTAAGTTCAGTATCAGAGAAGTCAGGCACCAGATCTATCTTGAGTTGAAATTCTTTATCGCTTGTTAGAGGATAGGAATCCGCGATAGGTCTCAATTTAGCTCGCTTAACCGGCAGTTCCGGGCCTTCTTGCTGCGAGACCTCACAAAAAGCCGCGACCTTACCTGACAACTCCATGGCGGCAATGCCGGACAGACCGTAGTCAGTAAGCAGAAACTCTCCTCGCGCGGATTGTATTTGCCGCCAAGCACTTTCCGTTGGCTCTTGAAATATTTGTTCATTTCCGCGCTGAGCTAAACTGTCACTTGTCTTCTCTGTCAAATCCGCTGTCGCGCGCATTATCTGTTTGTTCTTTTGATTACGAAAAGATTTATCAGCAAGAAAAGTTGTCGCTACGGTTTTAGACAACAAGGTAGCAGAGCCTCTAAAGCGTTGCCCTTTAAGACTTTTACACATTTTTTTCTCAGCTAGTAGCAATGGTGTCAGCGCCGGATAGACCGGAACAATATCCAATTCTAGTTGCTGACCGAGATTATATCCAGCCCGAGAACCACCCAGTTGAGGAGCTGCCAGACTGCCTGTCGCTATAATCACTCTCCTGGACTTAATCCGTTGTCCACTTAACAAGGTTATAAGCCAGTTTTCTTTCACCCGCTCAAGCCGAATCACCGGGCTTTCAGTTCGGACCTCAATCTGCGCGATCGCGCATGCTTCCAATAATAGAGACAAGACCGTAGCGGCCTGATTAGAGAGAGGATATATTCTACCTTCAGCATCTGACACGGTGACAATACCTAACTGATCCAAAAAATACCGCAGAGAGGTAGTTGAAAAACGATAAATCAGTGATCGCGATAAAGTTTGATCGCGACCACAAAAATTATTCTGATCAAGATTAAGATTAGAAATGTTACAGCGCCCGTTACCGGAGGCTAAAATCTTCCTGCCCGGTCGATCCTGCGCTTCTAAGACCAGTATTTGGACTGTAGTAGAAGTCTGGGCAGCGGCGATCGCGGCCGCTAAGCCTGAAGCACCCGCGCCGATGATGACAAGATCAAAACTCTGTTTCACAGCCACTATAAACTCACTGGATCAAATAGGGAATAACCTCTTCAGAGGTTATAACCAGAGCTCTACCGTCGGGGGCAAGATAGAGTTGACGCAAAGGAGCGGTAAAACTTTCTCTACTGGCGAAAACAGAGTCCGTAAGATCAAATAGGTAAAGATTATTCTCCGCGGGTAATAATAACCAACCATCCGCGGCCACAGGATCCGCCGTCAAAAGAGGAATAGACATTGTTGTCTGTTCTTTCACTCCTGTAAGCCGAGTCAGCCAAGATTCATCCGCTCCGGGGGTCGTACCCAAAATAACAATACCGGTGCGATCAGAGAGAATATGGGAAAAACCCTCAGCGACCCCGTATCGAGACACGTTTTCAGCTGATATATCTATCACTGCCAGCTCATCCCCGCGATAAGCCACCAAAACATCATCGCTTTCGTACAAAAAGCTGCCAAAATAATTGTTCAGCCGCAACTCTACTTTTTTCTGTCCATCAAAGCCATAGCGCTGCAGTAAACATTCGGGTTCAACTTTATCCGTATTCAAAACCAGTATGTCCAAGGCTTTCTGAGTAGGCACAATTTTGGCCAGCAGAGGATAACCGGAGTCCAAGAACTCTAATGTAAATTTCAGTTCATTGTCCTTCAAATCATAGTATCTGACCTCTCCCTTATTGTTAGCTCCTTGGTCTAGCAATACCAGATCATCCCCCAGTAAATCAGCCCCCACCGCCTTGCTCTTAACTTTGTCGGAAAAAATTATTCCGGACTCCTTCACGACAACAAAATTTGGACTTTCTTTGTCGCCTATTATCAGGTGTTCCGGAGATTTACTAATTATCTGTTCCGCGAGAAGATTTGTCTCTTGCCAGGAATTCTCTCTGCCCTTGCCATCCAAGAAGAGAAGCCCACCTTGTTCTAGCCTAACTTGATATGAGCCGACAGGATACAGTGACACGGCCTCTTCATATGCGATTTCATAACCGGATCCACCCCTGACAATCCTTTGCACTTCACTGCGAGCATTAATTATTTCATTAACTCGAGGATTTATTATCGCTACTAGCGCGATGGTTATAACCGCGATAACAATCAGGAGCCAAACCAATAAGAAAGTATCAGCTCCTAAATATCTGTATCTCTCATCAGGCGCAGGTTTCTCTTCATAGATAACCATTTTCGTTGCCGTGTCTTCCTTTGCGCCAACTTATTAATTGGCTGTTAATTTACAGTAACTATCTTATCATAAGACAGTCGCAACTAAGTACAGCCCTGTCCGCGGACAGGGCTGTAGCGACTAAAATATTCCCCTAAAGATCAGTTATTAATACATTCCCGGCTGGCCGCCCATGGGGGGCAGAGGCTCGGGCTCTGGGATATCAGCGACTACGGCTTCTGTCGTCAGCAAGATAGAAGCTATAGAAGCGGCATTTTGCAGAGCTGAACGTGTGACCTTGGTAGGATCTATGATACCAACTTTGACCATGTCACTGTATTCACCTTTGAGCACATCAAAACCAAAACCTTCGTCGCTTTCTTTGACTCTCTCGCACACAACACTGCCATCAAATCCGGCATTGCTCGCGATCTGTCGTACGGGCTCTTCTAGCGCTCTGGCAATAATAGCGGCACCGGTTTTGACATCGCCTTCAAAATCTGACAGAAGTTCAACAACCGGTTTGATAGCGGATATATAAGCTGCTCCACCACCGGGAACTACACCTTCCTCAACTGCCGCTCTAGTCGCGGAGAGAGCATCTTCGATTCTGAGCTTTTTCTCTTTCATTTCGGTTTCAGTAGCGGCACCAACCTTAATCACCGCTACACCGCCTGACAGCTTGGCCAGACGCTCTTGTAGCTTCTCACGATCGAAATCAGAAGTTGTCTCCTCAATCTGGGATCTGATTGAGTTAATACGAGCCTTGATAGCTTCCGGCTCACCCGCGCCGTCAACAATAATAGTATCGTCTTTGCTAATCTTAACCTGTCTGGCCTGACCGAGATCATCCAACTTAGCATCTTTTAATTCCATGCCCAGTTCGGTAGAA
The DNA here is from genome assembly GCA_012839385.1 of Clostridiaceae bacterium. Lineage (GTDB taxonomy): Bacteria > Bacillota > Clostridia > Saccharofermentanales > DTU023 > UBA1046. The sequence continues at coordinate 8,751 of DUNL01000113.1, read as the reverse complement.
ATTACTTTACCACCGGTCAGGACAGCGATATCCTGTAGCATTTCTTTGCGACGATCACCAAAGCCGGGGGCCTTAACCGCGACACAATTAAAGGTGCCTCTGAGCTTATTAAGGATCAATGTTGACAGTGCTTCACCTTCAACATCTTCCGCCACGATAACAAGCTTCTTACCAGCTTGAACGATCTGCTCTAACAGAGGCAGAATATCCTGTACAGAAGCAACTTTCTTGTCAGTAATCAAAATATATGGATCGTCATAGACCGCTTCCATCTTGCTGGTATCGGTGACCATATAAGCAGAGATATAACCGCGGTCAAATTGCATACCTTCCACTACTTCCAGATCAGTTCCCATGGTCTGGGATTCCTCAACTGTAATAACTCCGTCGGAAGTAACCTTCTCCATAGCGCGGGCAATCATTTCCCCAATCTCGTCATCATTGGCGGAAATCGCGGCTACACGTGTAATATCCTCGCGACCGTCAACAACCTTAGAACAATCTTTAATTTTCTCAACGGCCACTTCTACCGCTTTGTCAATACCATGTTTGAGAATAATCGGATTAGCTCCGGCAGCAATATTACGAAGTCCCTCACGGATAATCGCTTGCGCCAGGAGAGTAGCGGTAGTAGTACCATCTCCGGCAATATCATTAGTCTTGGTAGCTACTTCTTTTACCAGTTGAGCTCCCATATTCTCAAAACGATCTTCCAATTCCACCTCACGGGCAATTGTAACACCGTCATTTGTAATGACAGGAGAGCCGAAAGACTTGTCTAAGACAACATTTCTGCCTTTAGGTCCCATAGTAATTTTAACTGTATCAGCCAGCTTATTTACGCCAATTTCCAGCGATTTGCGGGCCTCTACTCCATATTGTAATTCTTTAGCCATATTATTATTCCTCCATCACTTAGCAACTCTTATTCTACAATCGCAAGTATGTCGCTTTGACGCAAAATTGTATACTCAACATTGTCAATCTTAACTTCAGTGCCGGCGTATTTACTTATCAGAACATGGTCCCCTACTTCCACTTCCATGATGACATCTTTGCCCTCAATGACCCCGCCCGGGCCTACAGCCATAATTTCGGCCACTTGCGGTTTTTCTTTCGCGGAACCGGGTAGTACAATGCCGCTTTTGGTAGTTTCTTCCGCTTCAAGCATCTTGACCACTACTCGATCGGCTAATGGTTTGATATTCATGTTAAACCTCCATATATTGATAATAGATTTTTAATTGTAATTAGCACTCAGAACATTCGAGTGCTAACCAAAGTTAATATAACGTCATCGTAATTCTTTGTCAAGCACAAAAGATAAACCGTACCAAAGTAGTATCTTAGATGCCGATCGACAAAATATCCTTTTAATTTCGTGATTAAAATTTAGTCAAAAAATGGTTTCCAGTAAGCTCAAAAAGTAATTTTTCTCGCGCAGAAAATTGGCTATATAAGATCCCTTTTGCCAGACACCGAGAGCGGGAAACCAGGGAGTTAAAGCGGAAAGCAATAGTAAAGACAATATTACGACGACTAGTCCGAAAGCAAGATTAATAATAGCGCCACCGGCCCTGTTGAGAAAACCTACTAAAAATATATTGTCTAAAAGCCGAGTTAGGCGCCTACTTACCACTCTTAGAATTACATTAACGACAGTGAACAAGAAGAGGAAAACCAAGACCGCTACAGCCAATCTGGTTAATGCACTCGCGATATTGTCGACCAGGCCCTGTCTCTCTGCCACTGCCCGGTTGGTAATATGTCGCATCCAGACCTCAGGTAGGTGCAGTTTCTCTAACACGTCAGTAATGAAGCCATCGCTTTGTGAAGTAAGGCTTTCCAGTTTAACTGCCAAATCTTGAGTTTTATCGTTGAACAAGCCCTGCTGTAAAAGCCAACTGCTACCCGGCCGCACCAAAAGAAATGAGGCTGCCATGGCTAGCAACATCATGATTAAATTGGCCAGAGAGCGTAACAAACCTCGCCGGGCACCCCATATAATCGCGCCGACTAATATAACAACAATGAGAATATCAAGTGCCAGTTGACTCATCCTCCTCATAGCCGTAAGGATTATTTTTCTGCCAAAGCCAAGAATCAAGACACATCTCTTCCAGATCTCTTGTCGCTTTCCAGCCCAGCAATTCACGAGCTAGGCTCGGGTCGGAATAAAGGATCGCTAAATCACCCGGGCGTCGCTCAACAATCTCATAGTTAATTGTTTGTCCGGATACTTTCTCAAAGGCTCGTACAACCTCTAACACACTGTAACCTCTACCGGTACCTAAATTGATCGCTTGCGCTCCCTTTATCTTAAACAAATAATCCAGCGCCAAGAGATGTCCGGCAGCCAAATCCAGAACATGAATATAGTCGCGCACACCTGTACCGTCCGGTGTTGGATAATCGCCACCAAAAATATTCAGTCGTTCTCTTTTTCCTACAGCCACCTGTGTGATAAAGGGCATCAAATTATTCGGTATACCCTTGGGATCCTCTCCGATACGGGTACTCTTATCCGCTCCGATCGGATTAAAATAACGCAGAAGAATAACAGATAGTTCCGGATCCGCATTAGCAGCCGAACGCAATATCTCTTCGTTCATCAGTTTAGTCCAACCATATGGATTACTAGCCTGCAAAGTCGCCTGCTCGGTCAAGGGCATGGGATTATTCGGATCATAAACGGTAGCGGAAGAACTGAAAACAATATTTTTCACTCCAAATTCCGCCATCAACTCCAACAAAGTCAAAGTACTGTCAATATTGTTTCGATAATATCGTAACGGGATCTCAACCGATTCACCCACAGCTTTTAGACCGGCGAAATGAATAACAGCGTCAATTTTTTGTTGAGCGAAAATACGACGCATACCTGACCGATTGCAGACATCCGTCTGATGAAAAGCAAAGTCGCGTCCCGATATCTCCGCGATTCTGCGTACAACCTCCATTTTACTATTACTGAGATTGTCGGCTATGACTACAGAATGGCCGTGCTCAAGTAGCAGGGGTACAGTATGGCTACCGATATAACCTGCTCCACCCGTGACCAGGACAGTTGACATTTTGTCCTCCTAAAACTGGATTTGAAGTTTAATTATACCATTCATCCCAGCATTAACATACTGATAAGCGTGTTATAATCTTAATAAAATCAGTTCTGCAAGGAAATAATTGTGGCCCTCGATCAAAACACATTAAACAAGATAATTCTACTAAAAATAGTTAGCCTGCTACCGGGCTTGCGGCAGAATATGTTAGCTGACGCCGCGGTAGATTCTTTACAGATGAACTTCATCGAGTATAGTCTCGCCCTGTCAGAACTAAGGGACAATAAGCTCCTGTATCAAGCTGTGAGAAAAGGTGAGCCTCATTTGGATAGCGAGCGGCAAGCGGTGGAAAGAGTAGATATTACTACTCATGGCCTTGAAGTGTTACAGGCTCTGGAAAACCAGATCCCGTTGTCTGTGAGTAAATGGATTAACAACAAAGCTACCGAACTTTCAGGTATTAAGAATAAAGAAGAAAGTTATAGCGCCCGAATTAATTTAACAGGTTCCGGGGAATGGCTTTTAGTTTTGGAACGTTATGAATCGGACAATATAAGTTTTAGAATAGACCTTATTTTCCCCAGCAAAGATTTAGCGGAAAAAGCTGCCTCCGCTTGGGAAGCAGCTTCACTTGAACTCTACGATTATATTCTGACCAGATTACTGGCAGATTAATCTAACAAATCCTCCGGAGGCAGAGCCTTGATTTTCTCCGCCAAGTTATTAGCCAACTGATCTAAATTTTCATAATCCTCAGCTCGCGGTAAACCCTTGCAAAGCACGGTCGGTAAATATTCAACCTTTAATCTGTTCAGCTGGGACTGAATATTCTTCTCAATCTGCGTACCCCAGCCATAAGATCCAATTAGCCCCATAAATCTAGCTTTTACCCTGAGCGAGTTCATCAATGACGCGGCAAAGACAAGGCTGGGATGAGGTCCACCCAGTACAGTCGGCGCCGCTATTATTATGGCTGCCGCGTCAACAGCTAAATATAGAGCTTCACCGGCGGTAGAACGCAGATCTCTGTCACAGACACCCAGGTCACAACTTGCCACCTCAAGACCTCGCAGTCTTAGTTGTTTAGACAAATACGAGACCATTTCTCTCGTTGATTCATGCATACTTACATAAGGAATAACCACTGTTCTAGTAACTAAATCAGATGTCCAACGCTCATAAAGCGACAAAATCAACTCCGGATCTTTCCAGACAGGACCATGGGCGGGCAATATCATAGCGGGATTGAGATCTCTAGTCCAAAGCACATGCCTTCTCGTTTGCTGGCGTGTAGGCATCATTATTTCAGCATAATACGCCTGAGCGGCTTTGATCTGTGTATCTAAATCAGGCTGAGCGGGATCAGGAGCGGCATAGTGCGAACCAAACAAATCGGAAGAAAACAGCATGTCCTGCTCCTCCAAATAAACCATGGTATTATCAGGCCAATGCGCGAAGGGAATGCTCTTGAAGCGCAAAGTAAGATTACCTAGATCCAAAGTTTCGTCATCTGCCATGATAAGAAATTCCGAGGCGGGAATATGGAGGTGTACATCCATAAATTCAGCTACTTTAGCGCTACCAACCAGTTGAGCTTCAGGATAGGCTGCTCTTACATACGGGGTGGCGCCGGAGTGATCTTGCTCTGTATGTAAGCAGATCAAATAATCAAGCTTTGTAATGCCTAAGTCTTTGAGATTTTGTAAGAGTATATTCTTCATAAAGGGTTCAACCGGATCAATCAGAACGGTTTTTTCGCCTTTAATGAGATATGAATTGTATGTCGTGCCATTCTCTGTGGGCATAAGTCGATCAAAGAAACCTAGTTCCGGATGAGGCGCGCCAACTTCATACACCTGGTCTGAAATTTTTAACATATGGTCTCCTTATAAATAAAAATGGCCGGTTACAGGGCAACCGGCCATAAAGTCCTATCTGACACAATCCCTGTGCGCTAATTTACTCTACCTTAATCAATAGGAGAGAAATCCTCTACAGTCGCTCCACACAAAGGGCAAAGCCACTCTTCCGGCAAATCTTCAAATGCTGTTCCGGGTTCTACACCCTGGTCGGGATCTCCCAGTTCCGGGTCATAAACATAACCGCATAGATCACATACATATTTTCCCATGAATTATCCTCTCTTCCTGAAGATTAAATATTAAGATTTCCTAGTTGTTTTTAACAACATAATCTTCAAACAAAATATATTATAGCCAATAAGAAAAAGTATTACCACTAAAAACAGCTTGAAATGTTACAGTTAATCCTCAAATTCAAATTCAACGCCGTCTAATAATACGGTATCTCCTGGCGACATTCCCGCTGATATTAACGCCTCTTCCAGGCCCGCCGCCTCAGTTTGCTTCTGGAAATGACGTCGCGATTCATAGTCATCAAAATTAGTAGATTGGATCAACTCGCGGATCCATGATCCCTTGACCGAGAGCAGGCCACCTTGACGCACAATAGTAAACTTAGTTTCCGGCTCATAGCAATAGACTCTACGCTGGCCCTGATCCTCCTCGGAAAAGGGTGGCGGCAAACTGGCTACTTTAGCTGCCAGATCTGCTATTAGCTGCCCTATACCGGAGCCGGTGACAGCAGAAATTTCGTAGACCTTGAAACCATCTCGCTCTATCATCTCGCGTAACTCTCGTAGCTCATCCGCGGGAGTAATATCAGTTTTGTTGAGCAAAACCCACTGTGGACGTGTAGTTAATTCATCTTTATATTGTTGTAGTTCCTGATTAATGATCTCAAAATCTGAATAGGGATCTCTTCCTTCTTGTCCGGAAGCGTCTACCAGATGAAGGAAGATTCTGGCGCGCTCAATATGGCGCAAAAAGTCATGCCCCATACCCGCCCCCTCAGCGGCACCTTCAATCAAGCCGGGAATGTCAGCGACAACAAAGCTGTAGTCGTCTTTTTTGACTACACCCAATATTGGTTCGGTTGTGGTAAAAGGATAATCCGCGATCTTAGGTTTGGCGGCTGAAATCACTGACAATAAGGTTGATTTACCCGCGTTAGGAAAGCCGATCAGAGCAACATCGGCAATTAATTTAAGTTCCAGTATGACAGTCAGCTCGCGACCCGTTTTACCCGCTGTGGCAAAGCGAGGAGTCTGACGAATAGAGTTGGCGAATCTGGAATTGCCGAGACCACCCTGCCCGCCTTCGGCTAAAACAATTTCCTGCCCCGGCTCGACCAGATCAACTATAAAGTCTCCACTATCCGCCTCGCGCACCGTGGTTCCGGGTGGAACAGAAATAATCAGATCATCAGCCGACTTGCCTGTCTTTTTATTTTTACCGCCGGGTGAGCCATTTTCAGCGAAAAATTTACGATGGTAGCGAAAACTGAGCAGTGTGTTAATACTAGCGTCAACTCTCATAATGACGCTGCCACCTCGACCTCCATCCCCACCATCCGGACCGCCGGTAGGAATATTCTTTTCGCGGCGGAAAGACATATGTCCGTTCCCGCCATCGCCGGAACGGACAGTTATTTTGGCTCGATCGTAAAACAATTTACTCTAGTGGATAAACACTGGCGCAGGTACGCTTGCGACCCAGGCGCTCATAACGAACAGTGCCGTCAATGGTAGCGTAGAGGGTATCATCTTTACCCTTGCCAACATTGACCCCCGGATAAATCTTGGTACCACGTTGCCGGTAAATTATACTTCCGGCCAGACAGAACTGACCATCACTTAATTTAGCGCCTAATCTCTTGGACTGTGAGTCACGACCATTCCTTGTCGACCCCATGCCCTTTTTATGTGCCAATAGTTGCAAATCTACTCTAATCATTTTGGCCCTCCTGACTAGTTATCACAAAGACGGTTAAGAACTGTGATCCGTAGCTTGCCTGAATCTGCCTCGCTCCAATTTCTACTGTTCTCATCAGGGCATCAGCCTGTATCCGTCCGCTTTTATTCAATACATCTTCTTCAATTTCGCAGTAGATCTTGCCCTCTTCCAGGGTATAAAGCGGTTCAATGCCAACGATCTCCTGCAAAGATCCTATAATACTCTGCGCTAAACCGGAAACTGCCGCGCAGATGATATCCTGTCCGTATTCCCCCTGCCCCGCGTGACCTGTCATGCGAAAAGCATTAGTGAAACCGTTTTTTTGACGATAGATAGTAACTTCGATCATCTCAAATGAGGATCTTTGTAATCTTTACTCTAGTATAGGGTTGGCGATGACCCTGGCGGCGACGATACTGCTTTTTGGCCTTGTACTTAAGGATTCTGATTTTCTTGTGCTTACCTTGATTAATAATCTCAGCCTCAGCCGTAACTTCTTCCAGCAAAGGAGTGCCAACCTTTAAGCCATCTGTTCCGGAAACTGCCAGAACTTCATCAAATACTACTTTATCTCCGACCTCGCCTTCGATCTTCTCGATAAAGAGCTCGTCGCCTTCTTGTACTTTGTACTGCTTGCCACCTGTCTTGATTATAGCGTACATTCTATTCCTCCCGCGTCACGCTTGAGTATTAGGGTTTTCGAACGCGCGAAATTGATACCCCCCCAAAGCGGTCGCCGAACAATAATAACGCAGACATAACTCAATGTCAAATGCTTGCTTCTATCTTCAAGTATATTTAGTAATAAGATACCTATTGTTATCAGTTATTGTCAGAAGCAACAAAGTAATAATCTTTTGCTTATCCGGTCACCAAACTAAAAGTTAAACTAAATCCTGTTCAGAGAGGAGGGCTTTGGTCTTTTGTGGACGATTGAGAACAATGATCGCGGCAACTATCAGAATCAAGCCGACAGCGAAATTGAGGGAAAAATACTCCTTAAAAACTAGGACACTAACCAACATTCCTACTGACGGCTCTACGAATGTAAGCAAGGCCGCCTTGCTTATTTCCATATGTTCTAGACCTTTCGTGTAGAGGAGAAAAGGAGTTAAGGTCGAAAAAACTCCCAGAGCCAGCATGCTGAGCGCTACTTTACTATCGCTAAAAGTAAGTTCAACCATTCGCGGAAAGTTAGAGAGGGGAAAGAGAGCGATAATGGCAAAAATAAATGTATATGTGATGATGGTCAACCAACTATATTTACGCAACGCAAAGCGACTAAAAACACTGTACAAGGCATAGGTAAAGCCCGACATAATACCAAACAACAAAGCCCTACTGGAAATTTGCAAGGTATCACTACCAATCAATCCGGTAATAAACACACAACCTATGGCCGCGAGAACAATCGCGACACCCTTATTAATTGTAAATTTTTCCTTAAAGATTAGAACTGAGAATATCATCAGGAAAATCGGCGAAGTATGTAACAGTGTCACGGCGACTGCCAAGGTGCTCTCCTGCATACAGATGAAATAACAAATGTTGAATAGAGAGATACTAAGAATACCGGTGCCGATAAACATCCAGGCGTCTTTAATATTTATTCGTAAAAGAGATCTGTCCCTGACTAAAAGGAAAATAAATAATGTAGCGCCTGCTACAATATTTCGCCAATGCGTAATCTGCAACGCGCTTAGACCGACCCGGCGCAGTTCATGGGAGAATAAGCCGATTAACCCCCAGGTAAAGCCGGCCAAGGCTACTAGAACAGGTGCCAGTATGCGCCAATTTGTTTTTTTATTAAATCTCATTTAGCCCTTCCAAAGTAAAATAAAATATTTTCGCACGGGAATAGATTTATTATATATCAA
>DUNL01000222.1 GCA_012839385.1 Clostridiaceae bacterium | reverse complement strand
TGCGAATGCTGGTCATCCACGCAACTGCAGATGCCCTACCGTCAGATGGTGGGATTTGTTCGGAGACTCGCGGCATTCATTCCTGGCCTCAAAGCAGCCGATTATACCACGCTCTTCCGCCGGATCCAATGCCTGGATCGGCTGCTTTGAGGCCAGGAATGAATGCCGCGAGTCTCCGAACAAATCCCACCATCTGACGGTAGGGCATCTGCAGGAAGGTGCGAATGCTGGTCATCCACGCAATGAATGACTCAGGGCACTGAAACGGCCGACCACACTTGCCGGCGTTCATCTGGGCGAGATGGTCATCCCACCGATCAATGAAGTCCAAAGACAGGTAGAACTCACCGCGCTTGACCAAGCGTTCATTCTATAGACTCCAGTCGCGAGTATCAGGGTACGGGCGTCCCCAGCGTTCTTTTTGTGGCATGAAAGGGGCGGAAGGGACGTCCGGCATCTTCTACGTTTGGGTCGAAGGACCAGAGTTATGCAACACTGCACTTTTACCGTTACTTTTGGTGAGCGCATAAGATTATATCTTATGATCACTAGATGGTATAGACGCAAAAAATTTGATCTATAGGATCAAACAAAAAGCATTATATCTTCAAAGTGAGACTATCCCTTGTTTAATTATAACAGAGTGAGAGTATCCCGTGTTTAATCACAAAAATGGGCGAATGGTGCGAAGTCATGTCGGAGGAAAAGAAGAACCCGCTGTCCAATGAATTTAAAGTAGCCGCTGAAATTTACGGATGCACTGATGTGAACAATGGAATTGTTTGGTACGGCAAGTTGATCAAACTATTGGAGGGGAAGTTAAGTAAGAACACTATCTCAAATGCTATTGACACCTTAATTGATTGGGGAATTGTTAAAGCAGAATATGGCCCAACTGAGAAGGGTCGCGCTGGAAGACTATTGATGATTAGCAATGAGTCTAAACCGCTGATTAAAGATTTGTATGAGAAATATTGGAAAGATCAATAAAGAATCCTTTTTAAACACATAAATTTGATACTGCTCCATTATACTTAAGTTGAGGTGGTTTAATGTTCTCACGTGAGCCCATATACAAGAACCTCGAAGAGATTCAAATAGATTCAATAAAGATGATAGAATATTTTGCTGAACAGTATTTAAGGTTTATTCCCCGAGAGATCAAGAATTTCCCTTCCCATGGTGTTGATCATTCAATCAACATCATCTTACAACTAAACGATTTCGTTGAAGACTGGGAACTGAGATTGAATAATCAAGAAATGTTTTTACTTTATCTTGGTGCTTGGCTACACGATATCGGGTGTTTAGTGAGTAGAGAAAACCACAGTCAGGAGTCAGTTCGGATTATAGTTGGGAATGAGGGGGTCTGTACTTCACTGAATGCTGTAGATAGAGAAGTGCTCATCAATTTACGGTATTTAATTTTGTCGCACCGGGCATCCTACTCGATAGGAAACGTGCCCGATACCAGAGGCGCTGTGAGACTCCGTCTCATATGTTCAATATTCAGGCTCATAGATGCATGTGAAATTACATGCACTAAGTGCCCTAAAAACGTCTATGAATTGATAAAAGATTCCTTTGTCAATGAGGACGGATCTCCAGATGAGGAGGCCCATGCGTTTTGGAGAGCGCATATGAATATTCGTTCCTTGAATTTTAAAAAGCCAAAAATCGAGATACTAAAAAATGACCCCAAACTTAGCGAAAAGATCGTTTCAAGGTTGAAAAATGAAATCGAATCAATAAAAACGGTTTTCGAACAGGCAGATTTACCAATACCAGTAATAATCGAATATGATCAATCGAATGACTTCGATGCACTTGAACACGAATCCTTAACTGCAGAATAACACTCATTTATTGCATCACTGAAATTTGAGCATAACCCTACTTTCCGCAGTAAGAGTTCTGGCCCGGCATTTTTCTCACATTCCCCCCGTTAGATCA
>DUNL01000108.1 GCA_012839385.1 Clostridiaceae bacterium | reverse complement strand
GCTTTCAAGGTGTCCGCTCACGGTTGAAGAAATGGCCGATGAATATGCCAAGCCGCCGTATAACCGGGAAATAGGAATACCGGGTGAATACAGCTGGGAAAAGCTGGCGGAGAAACGTGGTGCTAAACTTGAGCAGCATTATAACACCATGCTCCGGGAGCTTGCTAAGCAAAAAGGCATTTTAGGACAGATTTTTGTTAAATCACAGAATAAAATTCAGGACCCTGCCAAGCTTTATCGGTTGATTGACATGATTGACCGGGAACAATGGAGCACCATGGGTACGGATTTGAAGGGGCAAATCTATGAGGGGTTACTGGAGAAAAACGCAGAAGATGTCAAAAGCGGTGCCGGTCAATACTTTACACCGCGTCCCCTGATTCAGGCCATGGTGACTTGCATGCGGCCACAGCCGAAGAAAACCATTAGTGACCCCGCGTGTGGAACTGGGGGATTCTTGCTGGCAGCCTATGACTACATCACAAAAAACTATGATCTCGATCGGGAAGAAAAGCATTTTCTTAAATACAATACCTTCTTTGGAAATGAAATTGTAGCAAATACAAGACGCTTGGCACTAATGAACCTGTTCCTGCACAATATTGGCGATTTCGATACGGATTCCCTCATTTCTCCTGCAGACTCCCTTGTAGCTGATACTGGCCTGCGGGTTGACTACGTTCTAACTAATCCTCCCTTTGGAAAGAAAAGCAGCATGACCTTTACCAATGAAGAAGGGGAGCAGAAAACGGAAGAACTGACTTATAACAGGCAGGATTTTTGGGTTAGTACTAGTAACAAGCAGTTAAATTTTGTGCAGCATATCAGAACTCTATTGAAGATTGATGGAAAAGCTGCAGTAGTTGTACCGGACAATGTGCTTTTCGAAGGCGGTGCAGGCGAAACTATTCGAAAGAAGTTATTACAAACGACTGATTTGCATACCATTCTCAGGCTTCCCACCGGTATCTTTTATCGTCCGGGTGTAAAAGCCAATGTGATTTTTTTCGATAACAGGCCTGCTAGCAAAGATCCTTGGACTAAGGAAATATGGATATATGACTTCCGTACCAATGTTCATTTCACATTGAAGAAGAATCCGCTTACCTTTCAGGACCTGAGTGACTTTATTACTTGCTTTCACCCGAAAAACCGGCATGAACGTTCCGAAACTTGGCATCCAGAAACAAACCCGGACGGTAGATGGCGGCGCTTTACCTATGATGAGATTGTTGCCAGGGACAAAACCAACCTTGATATCACTTGGGTCAAAGATGATAGTTTGGCTGATTTAGATAATTTGCCTGAGCCTAATGAAATAGCGTCAGGAATTGTTGAGAATGTGGAGGCAGCGCTGGAAAGTTTTCGTGAAGTGTTGAATGGTTTGGAGTAATAATTTGGCTCATTTTATACTGGCCATTAACACCCCGAGCTTGCTACGGAAAAAGTAAGTTTGATTATAGCAATAATGGGAAGCCAGTTTTGTTCCTATTGTTACTAAGCTTTAACATAAGAAAGGGTAAAAAATATGCCTAGACTATCTCAAACTGAAAAAGGAATTTTTTTGAGGCTATTCAATAGAGGCGGATATGTTTTGAATTTTTCCACAAATGACTTTGACGTGTTTACATTGGAAAGTATTGGGGTTCCATTATGTGAGACTTACAAACAATCAAAGGGCAAATCATTGATGGCTTACATTGGTGAAGCTTCCGAGAATAACACCATTAAGTTGTTAAAAGATTTGTTGGACTATTACGAAGTCCACTACAAATACGAAATTGAAAACGATAATGAATATTGTAAAACGTATAGCCGCTGCAAAGATATAATGAAACGTATCTTACATAACAAAAATCCTCTTGCTTCAGTTGCCGTAGAATTGAAAGAGAAATTCTCAAGCGAATATCTTTCTGCACAGATTGACTTAATGTTAAAAATGCAGTCTGAAAATCCGACAGAAGCAATCGGGAAAGCTAAAGAATTGGTAGAGAGTTGTTGCAAAACCATTCTTGATGAAAATGCAGTAGAATGGGATAAGAACTGGGATGTCGGACAGTTGACTAGTGAGACAGTTAAACTTCTCAAGCTAATGCCTAAAGACATACCCGATACAGCGCCGGCAGCAACTGAGGTGAAAGCAATTTTGGGCAATTTACGTGCAATAGCTACAAACTTGGCAGCGTTGCGCAATTCCTATGGGAGTGGGCATGGGAAAAGTGCTACACACAGGGGACTTGAAGAGCGCCACGCAAAACTTGCCGTTGGTAGTAGCATAACGATTGCTAGCTTTCTTTGGAATACTCATGAAAGGATGGTCATTTGAAAAAGTGAACCGAATTAGTGAAATAACAAAACGCGATATTCTCGATTTATTTAAAAACGGGATTGATATACCCGATCTTTGGGAAACGAAAACTGTTACCTATAATTATTTCGGTCGGCTAGAAGAGATTGAATTTCTCAAGAGATTATATGATTTGAAAAGTATACCAAGTTCGGATCCAAGGTATCCAATTGCTGAAGCTGACATATTGCAGCACACGGTAAACAATGATGATTATCCATTTTGTTGGGTATTTGAAGATAAACGTTTCCAACTAAATAATGGTAGCGATGAAATTTCTCTGTGAAATATTTCATCCAACAGTCAGGTATGAAAAGGGATATTGGAAAGAGTTTCTTGATGAGATAAACAGATTGTTGCGAAACGATGGGTATGAGCTTTATCCGGCAGATATAATATCTAATCGTGATGTCTACGAGTGGAGAATATTTAATCCGGAAGAAAATAAGCTATTTGTTCCTTACTCTCAACGCAATCAAAAGTCGATAAAAAAGAAAAAAATAGTGTTATCTATCAAACGGAGGGCAAGGCATCAAATTTATCAACTTTTAGAAAAATACAATAACGCTTATCGAGTAACAGATGAAACTGGCTGGAACTACGTTGTCACAACAAGCGAAGAGGTTTTTAACGATATTCGGCAGTTTTATACGCCTAAGTGCTATAATGAACAAAAACAGTACGTTAAAACTGACAGTTTACAAGATTTTGTATACTACAGTTCTCCTTATTGTGTGATGGATGCAATAGAGTTTTTCGAGAAATATAACCGGGATACCGATTTTGAGACACAAGTTAACGCGATATTGAAACTGAATGATTTAGCTTTAAAATTTGATAATGGAAAAATCGTAAGCACGTATGATAGCCAAATAAAAAACAGCACATTTGGCCCAATTCAAGAGGCAGGACTCAAAGAGTTGCTTCAAGAAGCCACTAAATATTATGATGAAGGTAATTTCAAAATTGCCGTTGAAAAACTTTGGGATGCTTTTGAAAGACTAAAAACATATTACTCTCCAACTAT
>DUNL01000050.1 GCA_012839385.1 Clostridiaceae bacterium | reverse complement strand
TGTTTATCCTGTGACCGGCATGGACTGCTTATATCCTGCTCCTAAAGTATCATCTAACTTTTGCCGCACCTCATCCTCATCGAAAGGATGGACACAACTTTTTTGCTCTATCTGGAGTAAATCGCTTACTGTAACTTTATTGATTTTTAGTAGCACATGTATTATATCTTCATCGACGATCAGGTTATGATCTGCCGTACTCCCTAAAAAGATGAAGCGATCATGGGTGGTAATAATGTGACCCTTGAAACTTCTCACTTTATCTAAATCTGCCATGTATTCGATCAGGGAAGGAATCTGCTTTTCCTCTGCCATGCGCCGTATGTATTTGTTCGCGCTGGTATTGGCTCCGATACTATAAAGCCTATCAATCTCAGCCCATATTAAAAAAGGAATATCATCGGGCAGTTTAGGAGTTTTGATAACGTCATAGCCCTTCTCAATGCACCTATCGTAAATCTCATCCTTGAGCCTATGAGTAGGCACAGCAATGATATAAGGCTTGTCACTCTGCTCCAGCATTTCGATATAAATTCTACTTTTGCCGATACCTGTCTGGCCTTTAAGGATATGAATATTATTATCGTCTTGCTCCTGCACATATTTGAATTTATTGATCAAATCGTTTTCTGCATCAGCAAGGGGGGCATATTTTTTATCATTCTTTAATTGAACGATGGTATTTCTTCTTGTCTTAGCTGTCTGCAACATGTTTTTGCCATGATCACAATTTTCCACATAGGGACAAAAGTTTTCGCATCTCGCCGGAGCATAATTGTTTTCATATAAATTGTTTATAAAACTCTTCCAAGGCTTTTTAAACATTTTCCTACCAGCTTTTGCTTGTGCTTCAGCTATCTCCAAAAACCTCTTTGCGCCTCCTTTAACACAACAAATATTGTTTAATAATGACCAAACAACCTTATGTTTTTGTTTTAGTTTTCCATCTTCAAACTCTTGCCATAACCTACACCGGGCATATAAACCCTCGAAACTAAAATTGCGCACCAACTTTCTTCTCGGGGTTTTTACTAGTGTAGTGTCATATATTTTGTTGCCGTAACGATCACGTTTCTTTATTGTAGTATCTAAATGAACAATATAATATTTTGAGACTGGCGCACCGGGGGCCACTCCTATATATATAGTACTAATAGGTGTGGTCTTACCTGCGCCACTTTCAAATACATTTTCTTCCATACACTCAACATATGGCAACCCATTACGCAATTGAAGCCCTGTTTTTTGCGCAAACTGCCTCATTCTTCTGCTAAAATGCCTACTTGCATCCCCGTCTCGATAAAAAGTAGCCAAACTGATCATCAGATCCGCAATATTTATCCGCGCATCAGGATCAACATAAAAAGTGTTCTTGCCCCCCAAAAGAGGAAGAGCAAGTCTTTCGGTAATCGGGTCAGCTTCCGGAAATATCTCTAAAATAGCTTTCTGCATGGCTTCCGCAACCTGTAAATTTTTTATCGGCACATCATTGCAGAACACTACCCGAAATCTGTTTCTATCAACACTCCGAAAAGTCTCATACGCAAAGCTGATCGGCAACAAATAAATGTCGGCCCTGGCCTTCGCATTTTCCCAAGATAGTGTTTCGTCAAAGTCTAATGCAAAAAACTGCTGTGATTTGAAATCCTTGTTACTTACCTGATCGCTCTTAAACACCGCCGGGCAAAATGCTTGTCCATTATTCCCAATATCATGCGCAAATTCTGGTATTGTTTGAGTGCGCTCAAAACTGGCAATTCGGTTAAAATACTCTGCTAGCATACCCTTGCCGGGCTTAAAATTAAACTGCTCATAGTCTAAACTTGCTGCAATCCTTTCTTGCATAAGTGAACTGATCACCCCTTACTATTTGTTTTAATTTGAACTTTTTTTATGTACTCGTTAACTCCCTTACTACTTGCTTCAAATCCGGTGTATCTTCAAATATAAAAACCGTTCTTTCGGGAAAATCTCGATTTGGCTTTACGTCAATAATTCTGTAGCCCCTCCTCAACAACGCCCTCGCCAGTTTGCCAGTAAAAATAATTTTGACTCGCTTTTCTGCCATGAATCTGTCTCCTTTCTGAATTGGAATCTTTTGACTTTCACACGATAGCATGTGTTTTTCCCTTTTTAAAAGGGGCAGCCCGATCAGCCGCCCCCAAACAAAAGGAGGAATATAATAAAAAGCACTCAATAAGAGTGCCATTATTATTAAAAAAATAGGGTAGTAGCACTACCTACTACCCGCCACCAGGTGTTATATTCCCCTGGCTCATCCGCTTGAGCTTGTTTTGGAGGGGCCGGACTGATTACCGGCAAGCAAGCGGAAACTTATTATATGAGTGCAAAAACTATAGTCCGCGTAAATTGCAGAACTATAGTGCCATCCTTGTTAATTATAGCTTTGTTTTTTTACTCAATAAAAACTCAACCAAGCGAATATGATATTTACTCGGCAACGGTCGGCTCCCCGCTCTCCAATGCGAGAGGGTGCTAAAATGACAGCCGATTTTGCCAGCAACATAACCCGCCTTAACGCCGGACACAGCTAAATAATGCTCAAGTGATTTCCTCGTAGCATCTTGTTCACATTTTACCATTTTTATTATCCTTCCTTTTTATATATGATTTGTCAATATAACTTGCAATAAAAAATATTAATCTTTAATAATAACAGCAATACAAGCATTTGTCAAGCAAAATTTTTAGGGGAAGAATTAACTTCCCCCAGGAGAAGGGTAAGTCTACACTTGTCCCTCCCATAGGGGGAGTTAGCACTTCTCAAAAACCTTGATTTATAAGGGTTTTTTGGTACTATTTAGAAAAACCTGTGTATTTTTGCTCTCAATTTTGGCCTTATTTACCTCAAATAATTCCAAAAACTTACTTTTATGCGCGGCATATAGGGTGCTAAATA
>DUNL01000013.1 GCA_012839385.1 Clostridiaceae bacterium | reverse complement strand
ATAGGATATTCTGTCTCAAAGGGCTTGCCGTAGAGTTTATTAACTAACATTTCCACTGCCCGTGTACTACCTCTCTTTTCCTCGAAGAAATTAACTCTAACTCCCTGAGGAATATAACCTTCTTCAATAGAGGCGCCAATTCTCTCCCCTTTGGCAAGCTTTAAGAGCAGCTTCGCCATAGCCGGTAAGGCAGTCCTCATTCCGGCAGCGCTATCTCTGGTAGCAATTACATAAACATCTTTGCCATACATATCCACGCCGGGATTTTCTTTAAACATGCCTGTGATCACCGGTATGCCCAGCTCATCCTTAACAGCTTTGCAGACCGCTCCACAAGCAACACCATAGCGGCCGGCATTAAAAGCAGGACCGGCAACAAAAACATCCGGACTCTCCTCGCGCACCATCTCAACGATAGTAGCGGCAGCCTCAATCATATTTTCGTTGTAATAATCATCGCCACAAATTATTGTGGCCACAATTTCCGCCTCTCCCTTAAATTGGGCGGTCAAGCCAAGCCCCGGTCCTAGAGGACCTTCCCTTTTTTCGGGAGGGTAGGTCGCCATTTCTTCTCCGCCGATTTGCCCGAAAAATTGATTAATATAGTGGACAACTTTAATTTTACTCATCCCGAATCCTCCCTAGCGAGCGCTCATTTTATTAAATCCAAGCTCATTAGTCGCGCCCGTAAAAACTTGTATTTCCGCCTCAATGCTTCCATCTGCCCTGAGACTACCGGCATGTCCGCCGGCAATAATATTTACAAAATCTACATCACCGATAATTTTATCTAATTGGGGAATCTCAACTAACATATTGGCGTTGCCAGCGGTAACAACCGCGTCGGCTTTAGGACTGGCATCAGCCAGTGACTGACTCTTACCGTCCTGGCCGGCATATTCATCAGTAATTATTACTGTTTTAATACCCTTATCTTCAAGTTTGGTGCAATTCATGATCAGATCGGTGTCAGGATTGCCGAAACCTTCTTGAGAAATAACAACTCCATCCAGTCCCAGATAGGCGCACAGTTCCGCGGTATGGTTAGATGAACGTATTTTATCGGCTAGGTATACATTTTCGTTAGTTATCACCATGCCGACAAAATTTATTGTTTCTCCGTGAGCTTGGTATAAATCAGCAATAACGGGATTGTTCAGATGATGATAAGTAGTATTCTTATCGCAGGCCGAAACACAATTCCCTGAAACAATCGCGCCGTCCATTGTTTCGGTAGGACTGATCAGTGTAGGAATAATGCGTTTAGCGTCAACGCCGTAGACATAGGTATCATGCAGTAAACCCTGGCTTTGCAACATTTGCACATATGCAACCCGTGGTAAGTCCGGATACTGCTTCAAGCTGTCCACAATATTCAGATGCTCATATTCCTCAATGCGTTCCGGTACCAATTCACGGGCTAATTCCGCCACATTCATAGCTGTTCGTAATCCGGCCAAGCGCACCGCCTGCTCATATTCGTGCGCTGATAAATTCTCAACAGGATCAACTATCAGGACCAAATTATTAAGTTGTGAAAAAGGTGAATACTTTTCACCCGGACCTGTCATATCGATTACTCCTTCTTGGAAACCAACAATAGGTCCAACTGTAACAACTGACATACCTTCTAAAACATGAGTAGTTCCGGAACCGACCACATCGATATTGGAAGCCAGCCCCGGGAACAAGTCTCCAGGCCCCTCAACCTTAACGCGTGGCTGAATTACATCTTTTACCGGCACGATCCGTACACTTTCGCCCGGGCGCGCGATATCAAAACGGGCCTTGTAAATCCTTTCATCTGCAAGAACATCCTCAATTAGCTTCTCCTGATTAAGATACAGGACACCATCTTTTATTGTTGACTCTTCTGAGAATTGGATATCTCGAATGGCGATAAAGCCTAATTTAAGCTTCATAGATACATGCCTCGACTTTCAAAAATACTACAATTGCATTATATGTAATGAACACCGCAAAGTCCAACCATAATATAATATAAAAGTGTATAATAAGAAAAAAATCCAGGAGGCAATATGACTAAAGTAATCCCAATAGTATTGGGTTCAGATCCGCTATCATATTCAATGACTAGGAGCATATACGATGTTTATGGAGAGAAGGTTGACATCTGCTGTTCAAGGGTGATGACCCCATTTCACCACACTAAAATCGCTAATATTCATAAAGCTAGCTATGCCAAGGACAACTATATTGATAAGCCTGATGTTTTGATAAATTTGCTTAACAAAGTTTACAGAGAAAATTTTCACAGCGAGGGACAAGTCATCTTATTTGTTCCCACCGGCATTTATCTGGAAACAGTTTATGATCATATCGATAAGCTTGATTTTGAACCTAAAATGCCCTATCCATCTAAAACTCTATGTGGAAATTTGACAAATAAGTCCTTTTTCTACGAAGAAATGGAAAGATTGAATGTGCGGATCCCGCTAACAAGAGCTGTAGACAGCAATGATTACCAGGAACTGGATCTTGACGGCAAATTAGTTTTAAAAGCAAGTGATAACAATGCCTATAAACGAGTGCGTACCGCTAAAAAAGACAAGGTCTTTTACGCGGATAATCGCCAAGAGGCTATAGAAAAATTAAAGTATATCTATGACTTAGATGGTGAAAACAAATATGAGGGTAAATTTATCGTTCA
Source organism: Clostridiaceae bacterium (assembly GCA_012839385.1). GTDB lineage: Bacteria > Bacillota > Clostridia > Saccharofermentanales > DTU023 > UBA1046. The sequence continues at coordinate 4,362 of DUNL01000013.1, read as the reverse complement.
GGAATTTATACCCGGCAGTCACGGTACCGAGTATTCGATTAGCGGCTATCGATCCAGTGATGACAAATTCTCTATGGCTCAAGCGCGCAGTATTTTTACCGACTTACGTCCACGCTTCATTGGTAATCATATAGTTCTGATAGACAGTAATATAGAAGAATTATTCGAGTTATCAAAGATAATAATCCGGGGACTCGATTATTACGGTCTGTTTAATATAGATATGAAGATACATCCGGATACCGGTGAGATTTTTGTTTTCGAAATTAATCCCAGACTGGCCAGAAGCTTTTATTATTCGAATCTGGGCGGTGTAAATTTACCTCAGCTTGCTATTGAAGACCTGGGTTTAAATAACTCTATTATACAAAAACAGACCAAGCCTTTTAATTGGATTGCCACCGGCCTTAAAGAATGTGAAAAAAGAATTCCTCCTGAGCTGAAAAATGAGTTTATGCGCGAAGAACGTTACCAAAATACCGGGCATTCAGTAATTAATCCTCAGGATAATGGTCTCCTACGAAGAATAAAAATGCGCAGATATATTCATCTGGTTAATAAGGCGCATTTTGGCTTGGAATAGAAGGAAACAACATCATAGCGTAGGAAACAAATAATTAACAAACATAATTAACAGAAAACGGCTTTGGGATCTTGCAAATCCTTTAATCTCTTCTCATAAGCTCTTTTAGCGAGGTTATGAAAGGGCATCTTAATGTCTTCTTGAGGGAAAACTTCTTTTAACCACTTCTCAGTGAATAACGGATTACTTAAAAGAAAAGGACCAAGCACGTAGGACGCGATAAAATTATTATAATGTATCCCGTCTTCTTTACCACCTATTGTATTGCCAACACCCTTAATTACTTCGCAGAATCCCGGCAGTTTCTTATCCTTATAAATCTGTGTAAATTGAGCCTTAGAGCCAACTATAAACAGATCATTCTTTTTGCCTAAGAAAAGACTGGAAATTCTATCGAGCATTTGTCGTTTTGAGTGAAAGGGGAAGATATTCAAACCCTCTATACGACTCCGGTCTTCATTCTCAATATATTCACCGAACAACTCCATACTATTCGCGATAGCTATTATTGCCTGGCCTTCGTCAATACGCTTCAATATTTCTTCTCGATACGGTATAAGTCTCTCAATCGCGAATTCTTGGATTCTTTCCGGCATGGGAGCAATGAAGACAAGATCAACATCTCTTTGAATAAATTCCGGTTTCTCTAAAATCTGAGTAAAATAATAATCCGCGTTGAGAAAAATATATTTAATATAATCCATATCCCCTAATTCACCAAAAAGATTAGCGACTTCCGGGAATAAAAACTCTATGATCATTATTCTCCCTCCATTTTTTCACGAATGCTATCTATGATCTTTAAGGTAGGCTTTTGCGGAGTGATACTGCGCAAGACGCCAATTAAATCAACTTTGTCGTACTGGATAGTGTCCGCGATATCATCGTAATTTTCGCACAAGCTTATTTTCTCCTCAGCAACTCCCGCCATTCTAAGACACAAAGCAAAATCTAAATACCTTTTTCCGCAACATATTATCTGGACAATTTCCGGGTCATCTAAATAAGAAAAATTATTGTCATATATCCAGGCGGTATTCTCTACATTTTTATTGTGTAGAATCCGTAAAGAATTTAACAATACTACTGCTTTTTTCCCTTTTTGTCTGCGAATAAAATCAATGCTTCGGGAAGAGGCAATCGGATTTCCTCTTTTCGCTAATATTATGAATAGATCTTTATTTTTTATTTTATAATAATCAAAACGGGTATCGGGAACTTCAATCGTATTGGAATATTGCGCTAAACTCTGTAATGTTATTCCCAATTCTTGAAGAATAGCTACTGCGGACAAAGTATTATAAACATCAACAACATTTGTAGTTGCCAGCTTAAATAAGGCCTCCTCTTCGCCATTACTAATTAAGGCGGTCTTGTCCGAAATGTTAGAGTTAATAACTGAATATTTGGGTTCAGGGCTTTTATATGAACAATGTTTACAATAGTAGCGGCCGATATGATTATAGCGGATAAAAACCGGTTCAAGTTTATGGTGGCAATTGGGACAGTTAACTAAGTCATTGATACGACTGCTCCGATCCTCCTCCTCCCAGTCCTGTAAATTAAAACCATAATATATATGCTCATTTTGTGGGGAAAGTTGGTTGGAAAGAGGATCTTCTGTATTTAATAACATTTTCACTCCATTAGGAATACTGTTGTTAAGAATGTCAAAAATAAAATACGCGTGGGCATTACGAGCATATGAATCACGAAACAAATTAGTGACTAAAATATAGCTGGGATGAAGCATTGGGAAAACGCGAATGGCACTACGCTCATCTAACTCTATAATTCCAAACTCCTCCCTGATTTTCCCGCTCCAAGTACCGTAAGAAAGAAAAGTAGAAATTATACCTTCCCTGGTATTAGAACCATAGCCATTATTGATATAGGTCTTATTAGCATTGTCCAAGAAAGCGCTAATCATGTTTGAGACAGTTGTTTTACCATTGGTCCCGGTTATGATCACTAATTTTTTCGGCTTATCAACATGGGCAAGATAATTAGGGTCAAGACGTGACACTATAACGCCGGGGAAATAACTACCCTCCCAGCCTAGTAAAGACATGACTCCCTGTATTAGTTTCCCTATAAAATGCGCGAATCTGAAAATTAAAACGTCTTTCACGGCTAATTCTCCCAGATAATTTAGTATTATCAGTCCAGTCAGATATTATCATTAATTTCTTGGTTAAGGAACAATTGCTGTTTTTTCAGTTGTTTTATCTTATTTTGTCTCCTGTACTTATAACTAGAATATAGATCATAAATAGTCTTTCTTGAGAATTAGATTAACTTTGGTTTAGAATGATTAAGCATTATACGGGAGCATATGGGTGCTGGTGTGCCCCGCGGTCTTCAAAACCGTTGCGAGGGGTTAAGAGCTTCTCCGGTGAGTTCGATTCTCACATGTTCCCGCCAAAAACAGGGTGCGATTTCGCACCCTGTTTTCTTTCAATGAAAGAACAAGACACTCTATTGCTTTTCCTCGAAAGAACCTGGAGAGAATAAATCATTGAGAAAGGCAACAGCTCTGATACAATCTTTATCTATCTGTTCTTTGACTTCATATAATGAATTAAAATTCTGTGTTGGTCGCAAATAATGATACAACTCCACAGATATTTCCTTATCATAAATATCCTCGTCAAGATTTAAGATATAAGTTTCTATGGTTATATCATCCCCGCCAACAGAGGGGCGATACCCGACATTTGTCACCCCCATATACTTGACGCCTTCGACAAATACCAGAGCTGAATATACTCCCAGCTCCGGAAGTTTGTCATCTGACGAGACATCAAGATTAGCTGTGGGCATACCATGTTTTTTGCCCCTGCCATCACCTTTAACCACTCGTCCGTTGAACACGTGAAGCGGTTTTCTTTCTTGCCCCGTCGCTTCAAGTATAGAGATCATTCTAGAACACACCCTTCAAAGCTAAAATTATTAATACGCAAGTTAGCAAAATAAACAGACCCAAAACTAACATGCCGACATTAACTTTATGAGTTCCACTGTCTTCAGTCTCCGGCAAGAATCTTGTCTTGCGCAGCCCCAACACAATCGGTTTATAAAGCAACATTGTCAGACCCGCGTTCAACCCTCCTTTGATCAGATTAAAGGGTATAATCGCCGGAAGCAAAAGCTTCACGACTTCGGCTCGCGGCCAGCCCGTGTAGATTGGTGTCAGAATAATATTCCACAAGGTCATCACAATAGTCATTGTGGCTACGCCGACAAAAAGACTGATTATAGCGCCCTTAATTGTTCTTTTTTTCTTGTAAATATAGGCCGCGGTACAGGCAAAGGAGCAAGTAGACACCACATTCATGACCATACCGATAATGCCGGTTTCACTAACCGTTACCATCTCTACAAATGAAACTACCAGCGAGATAATAAAGGCGGAAAATGGTCCTCCGATGAAGCCACCAATCACAATGATCACATCTTTAGGATCAAATGTCAGGAACGGAGCTACTGGAATTAAGGGGAAACGCCCTATCACCATAACTACATAAGCAATTGCGGACAGCATCCCTAAGACTGCGATTTTTTTGGTTTTCTTGTTCATATAAGCCTCCACAAAAAATTAACACCTGAAAAACTAATGTCTTCCAGGTGTTGATTATGTGTGTCAACTTATCACGCGATCAGTTAATCTACCATAATTAACAATCTTCTCCCATCCAGACTCTAACTGTCGGTTTTGGAATTTCACCAAATCCTGACCCATAATATACCGGATCATCGGCGGTAAAGTCCGCGAGCGT